>JADJPF010000001.1:300000-600000 GCA_016713405.1 Blastocatellia bacterium | reverse complement strand
GGCTATCAACATCATCTCCAAAACGTAACATTGAAGCAAAGATCATTGGTGCTTGACCACAACCAACATTTTCTAATTCAAACATTCTAAATAATGGTAGGTTCTTAGGTTTACGGCGAGCAGAAGTTGGGCCAAAAATAAGTGGTAAGTTATCATTTTCTACTCTTAACCTTAAAATAGGTATACCAACCACTTCTACATTAAAACTACAAGTAGTTTTATTTCCTGCACGATCTGTTGCAGTAACAGTTACAGGAGTTTTACCAACTGCAAATAATGAACCTGATGGGATGGAATACTCAATTTTTGTATCTGGACAATTATTAACAAGTATTGCAGAAGGATAATCAACTCTAATTGCACAATCTTCTCCAAAGGTATTAACTTTTATATCTTCTGGACAAGCTAGTTGTGGAGGTTGAGAGCTATTAACCCTTATATTAAAACTACAATTTGCAGTTGCTCCTGTTGGGTCAGTAGCAGTAACTGTAACTAAAGTTGTACCTAACGAGAAAAATGTTCCTGAGGCAGGAGAACTAACCACCTTTACACCTTCACAGGAATTATTTACTGTTGGTGTTGGATAATTAACCACCATACCACATTGACCATTAGTAGCTGTAACCAATATATCTGTTGGACAATTAATTTTTAGTGGCTCGCCACTTCCTACGGTAACATTAAAACTACAAGTAGCCGTATTACCAGATCTATCAGTTGCAATAACTTGAACTACTGTTGTGCCTAATGGTAAAAGGGAACCTGATGGTGGTAAATAAGTTATGCTGGTAAATTGTGAATTATCAGTAACTTGTACAGGTGGATAAACTACTGTAGCAAAACAATTTCCCGGTGAAGTATTTACTGTAAAATTAGCTGGACAAATTATTCTAGGTGGTTCTTGGTCAAGAACTATAACTCTAAAAAAACAAGTTGCTCTATTTCCCGAAATATCAAAAGCTGTTAATGAAACTGTTGTAGTACCAATAGGAAAGAGTGAACCTGTTGGAGGATCAAAAACAACCCTATCTATACCACAATTATCAGTAATTCTTGGGCTAGGAAAATTTACTAACGCACTAGCTTGGCCATGAGAATTATTAACAGTAATATCTGTAGGGCAATTGATCCTAGGAGCTTCATTATCAACTACTGTAATAGTAAAGCTACATTGTCCAACTGTTTGCCCTGATAAAGAGGCTGTAACAGTTACAGTTGTTCGCCCTACAGGAAAAAATCCTCCTGAAGGATGAGAAAAAGTTAAAGTTGCGCTTGTAGGACACCCATTAATATTAGGAGGTGGAAAAGTAACATTTGCACCACACATAGTAGGATCTACCACAACACTAATATTTTCTGGACAAGTAAGACATTGAGGTTGTTGTATTATTGCTCCATTAGTGGTTTTTGCAAAGAAAACTAGTAACAGCAACAATAATAAAACTAACCCTATAATAAAATGAATGATGTTTGATGACTTCTGATTAATAGAGTTAGGTAAAAAATTTATTTGCGTCATAGCCCCTCCTTTAAGTACAAGAATGGAACATTATTAAATGACGCAATATCTATGCCTTATAAAGCAGCTAAAAAAATAAATTGCCGGGAATTTTACTTTATTATAAGTGATTATAAACCTACTAAAATAAATAGGTTAGCATAATAGTTAATACAGTAAATCTTGAATTTACTGTATTAAGTTTATAGCCCTAAGTGACAAGGAATTTTAATAAAATAAACTGCGAATAAATTAGCAGTCTACTGAAAAATTTAACAAATTATTTTAAGGAAGATTAGGAAAAAGGAATTTTGTCAGGGCCATAATAATAAATTTGATTGTCATCAAACCAAACGCTATGTATTTGGAGCCAGTTATCAATAAAGTAATGCTCAGTTTTACTATTTTCTATGTCTTGGCCTGAAATTTTTATTAGTTTGTGTTCTAAAGTTTGTCGAGTAAATTCATCAAAATAAACTATTAATAGGTAAATTGACCCATCAGGAGCCGTTAGTATTTCACTAAGTAGAGGAAACTTTGGTGCTAGTCCAAGATCCTCTGTAACTAAAGTTTTACCATCATCATCAAGTTTAACATGCCAAAGATGTAAACCATCTTCTTTTAATGATTGATAATAACCATCATAAACTAAATGTATTTCATCTTTTTTAGTTGCATAAATAGCAATCAAAGATGGAAGACTGCCGGCTACATCTGTTGCTAAAAGAGGACTAGCAAGTATAGAAAATTGATTATTTTCATAACTAGCTAAAATTAATGGTCGAGATAAACTTATTGCTACGGGCGGCACCCAACTAGTTGAAACTAATAAAAGTTTTCCACTTTTAGTTACGGCTGCTTTTATCGCGCCGTTTAGCGGTTGTGGATAGGTGTCTAAGAAGTCATTACCAATTGACCAAAAATGAGCATAATAGCGGGAATAACGATCACTATCTTTATCATTCTTTGATAAGCCCACTACTAAAGCAAAAATCTGATCTTTACTTAATATTAATGTAGGAAAAGCAGGATGAAATATTGTTGGAGCTAAAGCTTGCCATTGAAGTGAAGTTTGAGTTTCTGAGTTAAAACAAACATATTCAATTGTCTGCATTTCTAAAGGGTCTTCAAGAGAATTTTTGCCACATCGTAAAGCGTGTATAGACAAATTATCATCTACTAAACAACAAATTTTAGTTCTAGTTAGTTGTGGATTATAAAATTGTTTATTGCTTGCCATACTATGCAGCTTATTTACTAAGTGCGATAGTTTTTCATAATTATCAGAGTTCATATTTTTCAAGTAGCTAAAAATTTATTAAAAATTATTTTAAGTAATTACTATTTTGTGCTATTTTGCGTTCTACTTCTAAGTATTCTTCCCCGCCATTATTTAATAAGCAAAGCAAATTATTAGGATCATCGCTAGTAGGAAAAGGTATTTTACTACTAAAGATTCTAGCTAAAAGTTGGCTAAGAGCATTGTCTGTTGATTTTGAAGATAAAATAATAGCTTCTTTTTCTAAACCGTCTTTTTCTCCTGACCAACTCTTTAGAACTGCTAAAGCTTGAGCATTTTCAATTTCATTACAAAGTAAAAGTGTTAATCTATCTTTTGACCCATATTTGTTTATTATATCAACTATTTCTTTTGTGTAGTTTCTTAGTCCATCCCAATTACCTATATTAAAAATTTTATCATTTATATCACAAATTTTTTCTTCAATAATTTTAATTTTTATATTCAAAATACGTTCAGTTGTTTCTAAATAAGAAGCTAATAGCTCTTTATAATCAGCAGTTTGCCAATAACTATTATTTACAACTAATAAGTTTAATTCCAATACTTTTTTTGCTGCAATAGAATAAATTATTGGTGATGGTGGGTAGAAGGAAAAATAATTTTTTACCGAAGTAACAGCATTTCTTGCATTACGTTTAATTGAAGTGTTTTTCATTTATTTTCCTTTTTAAGATTTTGCCAAGCTTTAGGATCATAGTTTTGTTTTACCACTTGCCAATTCTGTTCTGTAGTTTGTTGCCAAAAACTATCAATACGATCATTAGGAGCAATTTTTTCATCTTCAAGTAAGCGTTTAAGTAATGGATGATCATCAAAGTTTGGTGCAGTAACAAACATTAATACCACAAATGCAGCAAGTGAGCTTTCGCTAGTTATTCCATAAGTGCGAGCATGATTTATTGCGCCTGCTACTAAAATTTTTAGTTCTTTTTCTGGAATTTGGCAAATTACGCTTAGATTTTCTCCTATTTGTACAGCTATTTGTGGGTGGTTTTCATAAAGATATTCAACTAATTTACGTAAAAATGCTGTTTCTGCTACTGACTGAAATGCTTGTATTTGTTGGTTACGAATTTTTAGCATAATTTTATAGATTTTTAGAAAAAAGTTTTACCCACCAATTATTACTGTTGGACAGCCTGTTGAAATTACTCCTGCGTGCGAAGTAGTGCTAGTAATTCGTGCTGCTGGTTGAAAGCCTATTTGTACAGTAAATGAGCCTGTTATTATAGTTGCACTACAATTAAGTGAATCTGTAACCCTAGCAGCAGGCATATAACCAACAATCACTGTTGGCATACCCGTAATAATTGCAGCCGTGCCTGTTATTGGACAAATTTCAGAATCACCAATACGTGCAGATAACATAAATTTTTCCTTATTTTAATAGCAATTTAATGTATTATCCAAAATATACTTGTTTATATAAATATATTTTATTATTTATATAATATTTTACTTTAATTTTCCAGCCCATATTCATCATTAACTATATACTCGCCTTCTTCTAGAGCATTTGCAAATTCTTTTAACCAATCTTTTAAACTTTTAGCAACAACTGTTCTTGCTCCATCATCATGCCACATTTCTATTATCTGACCTATATTACCTTCTTCTGCTGGGTCTAAATCTATACAATGATGATCTCCACCTCCATTATGCGTAATTGGTATCCATTTAAGGTTATACCAATCTGGTTTTACAGGGCCTTCTGGCTCTCCCTCATTTCCTTCAAAATCCCCACCTTCTACTAATTCTTTCCATATTGTCCATTGCGATTTTATTTCTTCTAAAGATAAGAAATCTCTTCCTTCTATAAACCCAATCATTTTACTTGGATATTGTCCATTATGAATTTTATATGATTTTTTTACTTCTTCAGGGAATTTAACACCTAAATATCTTTCAGTTTCAGCAATTTCTTCATCTGTTGCTCCTGGTTGTAAGCTATCAAGAACATGCTTTGCGTTATTTTCTAACCATTCCTCTATCTTTTTCCAAACTTTCTTCATTTTATTCTCCAGTGTTATTTATAAACATAAAGTCAATATTTTGAGTTTATACTAAAGAAATCTTATCTTCTTGTAAGTTTGAATTACTCAAAGAAAAACAACTAGCTATTTCTTTATTTTCTGTTTCTATTATAAAGTTTTCAATTTTACCAAAAAAATTTGTTAATTCTTTGGTTGTGCAAGTTGGGAGAAATTTAGCTAATACCCTAGGGTCATAAAAACGAAAATATAACACTTTACCTTCTTCATTGCGCACTCTTATAAATTTACATAAATGGTTGAGTAAAGCAGAGTTTTCCATTTTAGTTAAAACAAAAATACCCCAATGTTTTCCCCAACCTTCTAATAAAAGCCATTCTGCAAATGTTGAATCAGCAGTTAATTTTACTAAATATGGTGCTACTTCAGCCATATCATCTTCTAACTCACCAGCAAAAAGACATTCACATTCTACTTGATGTTCATCTAATTTTTCTAAAAGATTGGGAATTGATGCACCATCAAGAACAGCATAAGCTTGTATATCTTCGTTAGAAAATAGTTTTTGAGCTAATTCATTTAACATGTTTTCTGTTAGCATAATTAATCCTAAATTTCGACAAAAGGCACACCATCAATAGCAGCTTTTTTCATTGCTAAAGCTCCTGGGCTATAACTACTAACTTTTCTGGCTCGTTTTGGCAATGGTAATTCTGCCATTTCTCCAGCTATTGCAGTATCTGCCTCTTTTGGTTTCTTTGGTGTTGTTGGTTTAGCATCCATTGCAGGAATTGCCATTCCACCACTATTTATATAAACCATTGTACCATTAATATAAATACCACTACTATCTATAGTAATAAAACCTCCATCTCCTACTAAACTAATACTTCCACTTTTAAGCGCGATATATGTTCCTGATTTAATGTCTATTTCATTACCTGCTTCTAAAAAGATATTTTCTCCAGCTTTTTGGCAAATATCCCCACCAGCACTGCGAGAAAATGAGCCTCCTTCTTTCTCATTATGGTTATTTTTGATTGTAAGGTGTTTATCATTACCAATAGATTCTAATTGATCCCCGCCAACAATTAGATGGCTACTGCTGCCAACAGTCTCAAATAAATCATTTTTTATTCGGATATCTTTATTTCTTTGTGCATGAATAAAAATTTGCTCCTGTCCTTTTTTATCTTCAAACCGTACTTCATTAAAACCTTCTCCACCTTTTGAAGAATAGCTTTTAGTGGTGCTTTTAGTTTTCTCTGCTGGAAGTTCATAAGGTGGCATAGAACTACCATTATAAACACGTCCTGTAATAATTGGACGATCTGGATCACCTTCTAAAAAATCTACTATTACTTCTTGTCCTATTCTAGGTAAAAATATTGCTCCCCAACGTTTTCCAGCCCAATTTTGTGAGACACGTACCCAACAAGAACTATTTTCATTATATTTTCCTTCACGATCCCAATGAAATTGAACTTTTACTCTACCATAATTATCAACGTGAATTTCTTCCCCTTTTGGCCCTACTACTATTGCTGTTTGAGAACCATAAATTATAGGTGTAGGTGTTACTCTAGGAGGTCGATAGGATGAAGGATAAGGTATGGCTTGGAAATGGTTTCTATAATCAAAACTTTCTATAGCATTAGCTTCTGAGCTACGATAATTGCTACCTTGGTCTGCAATATGATGTATTGATGTAAGAATATAATCATTATTAAGATCTTTTCGGTAATGCTCTACTAGCTTAAAACGAGAACCTGAAAAAAACCCTTTACTAGTGCTTGAACCAATAGCAACAATTCGAGCAGCATCTTCTTCTTCCATGCGAATGTTAACGCGCTCTTCGCCTTCACTTTTTTTATAATATTTACCAGGGTAGTCATAAATCTCAAATTTTCTCTCATCCTTACCAATTATATTAGCTGTAAGGTCTAATGCAGGTTGTTTAAAGTCAAAATCATTTATTTCATATTGGCCTGGACGAATTTCTTGTCTAATACTCCATTCAGTAATAACTTCTTCTGCTCGACGTTCACCGCTAGATAGTTCATATCTAATAGTAGGCTGATTTTTACATACCTTAAATTCATTGTAATGGTCAGCTAAAACTAAAGTATGTTTTTTTGCTTCATGCTCAAAAAAATAAAAAATCCCTTCTTCCTCCATCAGCCGAGAAATAAAATTAAAGTCTGTTTCTCGGTATTGAACACAATATTCTCTAGCTTCAAACTTACGATGAAGCCGCAACTTAAAATCAGCATATTCATTATGTGAAATCCTTTTTATATGCTCATCTAAAATTTGCTGGATAATATCAGGGACAGTCATATTTTGAAAAATTCGACAATTGCTAGTTCGTGTTAGCATCCAAACCCAAGGAACTAATGTAGCGTGGTAGTAAGCAAAAGTTGAAGATGAGCCACCTTGAGAAAATGAACTAATTAATCCATTTATATATTGTTCTGTTTTATTATCAGCCAAAATAATTTTAATAGTCGCTTGTTTACCAACAATAGAATCAAATGTAATAGCACGGTCTTCTGAATGCAGCCTTAAATCAAAATGAAACATTCTTGAAATAGCTTCTTGTCCAGTAAAACCTTGCAATAAAAGAACATCTTCTCCTAAAGGTGTAAATAACTGGAATTTTCGGTTTTGCTGTTTGTATTCTCCCAAAGGTCGTTCCCTTTCTTTTACTAAATTAACTGCTTTGATAAAGTGCTATATGCAACTGTTTAATAACAGGTATAAAGCGTCTTATCAAGGTTTCTAAATCTCTTAGTTTTAAGATTGTTCCTGGATCATTAACTAATTCTCTTAAAATCTCTGTTGCTTCTGATTGAGATAAAAAATAACCTTCTTCTCCCATTCTAGCAGCAAGATATTCAGAATATTCTGATATAGCTATTTCTTTTACTTCATCATAATCAACCCAGGGCATTAACGCGCCAGCAGGTGGAAATAAAGATAGAATAATCTTAGTCACATTATAAGACACAACCATATAAAAAAGTTTTTCCAAAGCATCAATAGTTTTTAGGACTATAACAATAGTATTAGAAACAATATGTTCTACAGCACCTAAAGTTTTATTTGGTGGTAGTGTTCGCCTTTTTAATAACCGAGCAATAAAATAGGCTACATCTTCCCTACTACATTTTAGAGGTAAATGATTTATTGCAAAGCCTGCATCAGTTGATGATGGAATTGGCATAAAAAGCTTGTGATAACGATAACGACACGTGTTTAAGATTTGCAATAATGCTGGTGCAAGATAAAGTGAGCGTTCTAATGTGTCACGATTACGACTATAAAATAATGCTATCTTTGCTGGACTTAAGCCTAATGTAATATACCAGGGAACAAATATACTTTGTAAAATTTCCCTTTCGTCTTGTGCTAAGACGATTTGGCTATTTTCTTGGTTAATTGGCAAGCTAGCACTGGGCCAATGCTCTTCAAGAAATTTCTGTGCTGATAAAGAATGTAATATATCTCCAGTAGTAAAGAATACTTCTTGAGGAGAAGCATAAACTAATAGATTATCGCCTGGCCAAATTGACCCAGGCGATAATTCTACTAAACCATAATTGCTTGTTACTAAAGTTGGTTGGGCAGTAGGCAAAAAATTTGCTACCATTTCTGCCGCCTGCTTACCCATTGATATTAGGCGAGGATTATTTTCATATCCTAAAGGGTGAGGAAAAACTTTATTATTCATTTCTACCTCACTATCATATTAGTTTTCACTAGCTAAATAATTTCATAAATGAAATTACTGTCTGTTCCTACTTTAACCATCACTTGGGACACAGCTTGTTTTGCTGCCATTCGAGATAAAAATTCTCCTGCAATTTCTGGAAGTAAGGTTCCTGTCAAAATATGATCAACATTACGTGCGCCGCTTTCTACTTCTTTACAACGACTAGCTATTTCATTAATAACAGACTCATCATAACTAAAACTAGCATTATGGTTTTCTCTCATTTGTTTAGCTATCCTGCCTAGTTGTAGTTTGATAATTAATTTCATCACTTGATCAGAGATAGGAAAATAAGGAATAACGATCATACGTCCTAGTAAAGCAGGTTTGAAGGCTTTTATCAGTTCTGGTCTTAGAGTTTCAACTAATTTATCAGGTAATGGTGTAGTATCAGGATCAGCACATAACTTCATAATTATGTCTGTACCTACATTAGAAGTAAGCAAAATTACAGTATTCTTAAAGTCAATTTCTCGACCTTCTGCATCTTCTAATATTCCTTTATCAAAGACTTGATAAAAGAGTTCCATTACATCTGGATGAGCTTTCTCAACCTCATCTAAAAGAATTACAGAATAAGGTTTACGTCTTACGGCTTCTGTTAAAACGCCTCCTTCTCCATAACCAACATATCCAGGAGGCGAACCTTTTAAGGAAGATACAGTATAAGCCTCTTGGTATTCGCTCATATTAATAGAGATAAGATTACGTTCTCCACCATATAGTAATTCTGCTAATGCTAAACCTGTTTCAGTTTTACCTACACCACTAGGGCCAACTAAAAGAAAAACTCCAATAGGACGGCGTGGATCTGTAAGAGTAGCCCGCGAAGTGCGAATACGACGGCTGATAGCCTCTAGTGCATGTGATTGACCAATGATACGTTGTTCTAATCTTTCTTTCATTGTGAGAATTAAATTAATCTCATCTGTAAGCATTTTGCCAATAGGAATACCTGTCCAACCAGAAATAACTTCTGCTACTGCTTGAGCATCTACACACGCTTGCATTAATGGGGTTTCGCCTTGAATGTTGGCTAGTTCTTGATTTAACTTTGTCAATTGGTTTTGTAATTTATCTAAAGGTTCTTTTGGCTCGTTATCTTTGGCTTGCGTTGTAGCTTGATTTTCTAACTCTAATCTTATTGTACGAATTTGATTAATTAGCCTAAGCTCTGTCTCCCATTGAGCTTTTAACTGTATTAACCGAGTTTCAAGATTAGATTGTTCTTCAGAGATTTTACTAATACGTTTTTGATGATTTGTACCTGTTAAAGTTTCTCGTTTTAAGCTGTCTAATTCTGTATTGAGTTGATCTAGCTTGTGTTGTGTGGCTTCTACTGAGGATGGAATAGCTACTTGGCTAATTGCTACACGGGCGCAAGCTGTATCAAGTACGCTAACACATTTATCAGGCAATTGACGACCAGTAATATAGCGATGTGAAAGTTTTACAGCACCAATAACAGCTTCATCCAAAATACGTACATTATGATGATTTTGTAATTTAATAACTAAACCTCTCATCATAGCAATAGCTTGTTCTTCGTTTGGTTCTTCAATTTTAACAACTTGAAAGCGTCTAGCTAATGCAGCATCTTTTCAAAATACTTTTTATACTCCGCCCAAGTAGTAGCAGCAATTGTTCTTAACTCTCCACGAGCTAAAGCTGGTTTAAGCAAATTAGCAGCATCGCTTTGACCTGCTTGTCCACCTGCTCCAATCATTGTGTGAGCTTCATCAATAAATAAAATTATTGGCTGTGGCGAAGATTTTACTTCTTCAATTACTGATTTTAAGCGGTTTTCAAATTCGCCTTTAATCCCTGCACCAGCTTGTAATAAACCAAGATCAAGTGTACGAATAGCAACATTTTTTAGTGGTGCTGGAACTTCACCTTGAACAACACGAAGCGCGAAACCTTCTACTACTGCCGTTTTACCTACTCCTGCTTCCCCTGTAAGAATTGGATTATTTTGGCGGCGACGAATTAGAATATCTATAATTTGTCGTACTTCAAAATCCCGTCCTAGAACAGGGTCAATATCTCCCTTACGCGCTCGTTCTGTTAGGTCAATAGTAAATTGATCTAATGCACGAGTTTTTCCTGCAAGATTTACTGCTCCGCTAGATGCTGCTTCTGAAGCAGATTTGCCAAAAGATTTAATTTCTTCTATTGATCCTGCGACAATTTCTATAAATCTTTTTTTCAAAGTATCTGGAACAATTAATTCAAATTCTTTAGAAATTTCACGAGCAATTTTTAGCAAGCGTTCATCTGTAAGCATTGCTAATAAAATATGACCAGATCTAATTTGTACTTCACCAAAATCAATTGAAGCAATCAACCAAGCATTTTCTAATAATCTTGGTATATTAGAAGACAATGCTGGATTACGGTTATTACCAGTCTTTAAGCTTTCTAGTGCAGCAGTTAAATCCCGATTAAGCCGTGAGATATTAATCTCAAAATGTTGGATAATTCGTAAAAAATCTGTATTTTGAAGTTCTAAAAGTTTTATCAAAAAATGCTCTAAATCAACATCAAAATTAGTTTTTGACAAACATAGTCCTGCTGCTGTTTCTAAAGCATTTCGACAAGTATTATTTAGTTTCTCAATTAGTGACTTAAGGCTAGTATTCATAACCACCACCTTTCCAGACTACATTAGAAAATAACCATCCGTTCTAAGCATTACTTGTCTATCATCCTGATTAAATTCTTTAGTTTTAAGCCATGTAGTCCAACCCTAATAGCATGCCTTGTTGTTGATTATTTGTTAGTTTTCAAGCAGGAACTTCTGTTTTCTTAAGAACTAACTGCTCATCAAAATCAAGCTCTTGTCCAACTAAAAACCGTGTTAAATCAATAACAGATTGATAAGCTGATCCAATAGGCAAAAATTCCTTAAATTCTTGAAATCTTAGTGGCCCAAAAATTAAACAAAATTTAGATTGTTGATCCCAAACTCTATTTCCTACTATAGTACTTTGTCCTAGTGTACTATTAGCTTTTCCAAGCTGAGTTATGCTTTCAGAATCAAGTTTTAGCCATTGTCCAGTAAGTGATTCTACTTTAGCAGGTACTTGAAAAAAATCTCTTAAAATAGCAGTTATTGCACTTATAGAATGCGGTTTTTGACCAATAAGACCTCCATAAAGAAGTAAGGCTTTATCAGAAAAACTAAGTCTTTTTTGTAAGCCTTTTGTACCCATTCCAATTGTGTCAAAAAGATAATTTGTAAAGTAATCATCATGATTTTTTTCATAAATTACAGGAAATCTATATTTTTCCCATGCTCGATAAAATAAAGAAATCATTCGATGATTAAAGATATCTAAAAAATCTGCTAAGGTTTGATCCTTGTAGCGGCGGCGTTCAATTAAAAGTTCTGTATAAGGTAATGGTAATACCCCATTTATCCCAGCCATCCCCATAAATCTTACAAACATTTTACTTGGATGTTCTATTGATAAGTCTTCTGGAGAAAATATAATTTTATTTATTTCACTAGGTGGAAAATTAAGTGAAATATGGTTATGAAAACGTGTTACTTCTTGTTTAGGGCTACTATCACGACCAACACCAAGGCGATTAGGAAAACTTCTTTCTAAAAGCCTTACTGCTTGAAAGAAATTAAAACAATATGGTTCTTGGGCCAGGTGTTGTTTTAAAGAAGGATTTGATCGCCTAAACGAGGTAGCCATGTTTTTACCCATCCTTCCCGTTGTTTAGTGCTGATTTTCAATTGGCTAAAAGAATTAAGAGAAGTATAAAGTGCTAAAAAACGTTCTAGCACACAAGCAAAAAGAAAAACACCACTGCCAACAAATTGATCTTCATCAAATTCTATAGAACATTCAGTTCCTCGAACAAAACCTGTTCCAATACGTGGCCCAATTTGGCGAACTACTCGACGACTACTTACTTTTTCAATTCCATAAATTTGCTTTCTTGTTGCTGGAGAATCCACAAAATCATAAAGAAGCAAAATCTCTCGTAAAGCTTCAGCAGAGTTTTCTTTACTCTCAACAATTGATAAATAATTTAAGCTTAAATGTGAAATCAGTCGCCAATGTGCTGAACGTCGCATCGGTGGACGTAAAGTATTAGTAGGTTTTTTTAAACAAACAATCTGTGAAATAGGTGCATTACCCTCAATTTGAAAGTCTCCTTCTTGACCTCCAAAAGGTAGTTTGGCTGGTAAATCTCGATTTGTACAAGTTACAGATACAGTTAAAGTTTCTACTGCTGGAACATTAGGATTAAAATTAAGATCTACTAATGAAATATAAATTTCTGTTCCTGGGTCGTCTTTACGTTGTGAGGCACGCCTAGTTGTATACCAAAATGTTTTGATTTGCTCTTGTTTATAACTATGTCTTAAAGAATAAAAAGGCTGATAATGCTGTGCTTGCTGTAAATAAGGGTCTGTAGTTATCACATCATCTACAGAATAAATTTCTGTTGCCATTTGGCGATGAATATCAGCTATAACATGATATTCATATTGTTGATGTGTAAGCTGAATAGGTTCAGCAGTTTTATGAAAAAGATTAATAATAGGTGTACAGCCTAGTTGAAAAGTGGAAGATTCTATACGAGCAGTTGGAGGTTTAACATCTTTTAGATAAATAAAAATTTCAAACTCTTCTCCAAATCCAGCTTTAGCAGCTAAATCAATGCCCAATAAATCAAAGAAAAGGTATTTTTCTGGAAAAGCAAAATATTCTGTTAATAAACGATATCCAATAAATGAGCGTGTAGTATATGGTAGTAATCCTTCATCTTCACCAAAACCTACAGCTTGAATATTATCTTTTGGCAATGAAACTACATTTGGAGTGCTACCTAAAATTCTTTTTCCTTTAATAGAACGCAGTTCTATCTTGGTAACATTATTAAAAATAAGTTCATAGAGAGGATAAACAAGTTGTGATTCTCCATTAAGAAAAAAGCGTAATCGGTCAATTGGTTCTTTACCTTCACTTTGTTTTAGCTCAGATAGTTGGGTGTTATTTAGACAATGCAAAGAAAGTTTAATAAAAGCTTGACTATATCTACCATAAGAGTCAGCAGGGGCATTAGAACTTAGTTCAGCAGATGTTACTTCTATGGGCCACAGTGTAGTTGGGTAACAAGTGCGAAACCTACAAGGTGTTCCATGAATTGGTTTGGAATAAAGTGTAATGCCTTTATTAATTTGATAACTTGTAGTTAGTTTTCCTTGTTCAGGGTCAAGAGCAAACTTAGCAATAGACATTGATGGTATAGGGTTTAAGTAATGAGGATAAAGGATGTTAAGTAAAGATTCTGTTACTTCAGGAAATTCATCATCTAATTTTAGCCGTATACGTCCAGCTAGAAAGGAAAAAGCTTCAATAAGACGTTCTACATGGGGATCTTCACATTTATCTTTTTCTAAAACTAGTCTTCCAGCAACTTTAGGATATTTTTCTGCAAACTCTGCTCCCATTTGTCTTAAAAAAGCTAACTCTTTTTCATAATATCCTAACAGTTCATCTCTCATCACCCCTCCTTAACAAGATAACGACCACTATCAAGGCGTAGGACAGTATCAAAACTTACCAGTTCTGGAGCAGGTTCAACTTTAAGTTTTGCATCGATACGAAAATGTAAAGCTGGCTCATTTTCTAATACAGGTTCAAGTTTTACTAAAGTATCTTCTAACCTAGGCTCAAATATTTTAATTATTTTTTCCAACAATTGTTCTAATTTGTGTTGTTCATTAACACTTTTAACATTTACATTAGAAAGATCAGGCAATCCATAATTAGCAATAGAATGACTTAACTCTTTTAATTCATCAGATATTTTCAATGTTTGACGTGTATTAAGTAACCATTCTAAATCACGTTTTACAGCTTGCTTAAACTGCTGCAAACTGCGGGAACGTGAAGCCAGAGCTTCTTGTGTTAACTCTGGCTCATCGTCAAGCAACCGATCTATCACTGATGGAGTAATATGTATTTCGCTATCAAATCTACTCATCCTCTTACACCTTCTTATTTAATTTTAGATCCCAGCCTGCTACAACACTGCCTGAACCTTTGCCCCCTTCAACTTTTGTTGGAACATACTTAAGTTCTATTTTTCCATAATTCATAGTAATTTCTTCCATTGGAATAGATTCTCCTTGGCTACTACCACCAGGGCGAACAGAAGTTATCAATACATCTGTGAGCTTATATTCCATATAAAGTTCTTTTTCTCCACCAGCACGATGTAATGATAAACAAGCAGATTTTAGGTGTTCCCCTGTTGCACAAGCTAAAGCTAGTTTTGGAGAAGCTTTATCAAGAAGTTTTACTATGCTTAGATCTTGAAATTGGGCCCGTCCAGCAGAAAGCGATCCGGCTGTACTAGCAACTCCTGCTGCGGCTTGCATTACACCCCAACTAAATGAAAGCACTTCGATTTCACCTTTATGTTTATCATCCATACTTTCACCTTCAATTCCATCAATTTTTAGAAATGCGTCCATAACCTTACTCCTTAGTAAATTTGCAAATTATTAACTGCTTTCACGGTTAGTTTTTAAATTCCAATTCTTAACCTTACGTCCTTCAACACGACCAGAAGAAACTTTTGTAGGAAAATATTCCCATTCAATTTGGCTATAACTTAAAGAAATTTCTTCTAGTGGAATTTTTTCTCCATAACCGCGACCACCTGTTCTAACACTAGTAATAACAACATCAGATAAACTATATTTCATATAAACTTGTGCCTCACCCCCAGCGCGACAAAGTTGCAATACAGCGTTACTTAAATGCAGCCCACTAGCGCAAGCATGTGCTAAAGCTGGTGATGAGGTATCAATAGCTTTATAAATAGAAAGATCTCCAAAATGCGCTCTTTCTGCTCTCATTGCCCCACCACCACTAGCTGCACCAGCATGAGGTTGGGCTACACTCCAATGAAAATCAAGAACTTCTATTTCTCCTTCATGTTTATCATGCGTACTTTCACCTTTAATTCCATTAATAGAAAGAAAAGCTGTACCTCGGTACTCTTCCATTTTTGGCGGGCCAGAAATTAATGTTCGGATAAGATTTAACAATTCGCCTATGTCCGATTTACCTACATTTGTTGGTGCTTGTTTAGGAAGATTAAGCTCTGCCATAAGATTATCCTTTTCAATAAACTTATTTAATTGTGGCAGAAATTATCTTGTGACTTTCTGCCACAATTAAAAACTACTTATTTTTGTGCTGGTTGGGGCAGTTCAGCTACAAGCCTTAGAGAAACAGTTAATTCTTCTAATTGGAAATGTGGTTTTAAGAAAGCAACTGCTTTATAAACTCCTGGTTTTCCAGCTACTTCTACAACATCAATATGTGCTTCACGAAGTGGATATTGAGCCTTTAATTCTTGTCCAGCAGTGTCATCAAGTAATACATAGTTACTAACCCAGCGATTAAGAAAATCTTCACAATTTTTGCGCGACATAAAAGATCCTATTTTGTCTCGCATCATTGATTTTAGGTAATGAGCAAATCTTGATACTGCAAAAATATACTGTAATTGTGCTGACAAACGAGCATTAGCATTAGCAGCATCAGTATCATATTTCTTTGCTTTATTTGTAGATTGTGCGCTAAAGAAAGCAGCATAGTCTGTATTTTTACAGTGTACTAATGGGATAAATCCTAGATCAGCAAACTCTTTTTCACGTCTATCAGTAATAGAAATTTCTGTTGGGCATTTTAATGCTACTTCGCCTTCATCTGTACGAAAAGTATGTGTTGGAAGTCCTTGGACAAGTCCGCCTCCTTCTACACCACGAATTGCTACAGTCCAATAATACTTAGCAAAAGCCTCTGTAAGGCGTGTACCAAAAGAATAAGCTGCATTCCCCCAAAGATATTTTTTATGCTCTGTCCCATCAACAGTTTCTGTAAAATTAAAAGTTTCTGTTGGAACAGTATCTGCTCCATAAGGTAAGCGCATTAAAGTATGAGGTAAACAAAGACCAACATAACGCGAGTCTTCAGATTCACGAAATGATCGCCATTTTACATACTCAACACGGTCAAAAATTTTAGCCAAATCTCTGACTTCAGCTAATTGGGTAAAATCATCCCAACCAAAAAGTTGAGCAGAAGCAGCAGCAACAAACTGTGCATGTGCAGCAGCAGCAACATTTGAAATTTTTTCCAACAAAAATAAATCTTGTGGGTGATTACTAAACTCATAATCACCAATTAATGCACCATAGGGTGCGCCGCCAAATGTTCCATATTCTTCTTCATAAAGTTTCTTAAAAAGTGCTGATTGATCAAATTCTACAGCCCGTTCTAAATCGCGTACTAAATCCTTCTTTGATACATTCATAACTCGGATCTTTAGCATAGTGCTAGTTTCGCTCTCAAATACTAAGTGATGCAATCCTCGCCATGATGCTTCTAGTTTTTGGAAATCCTCTGCATGCATAATTTCATTCATTTGCAGTGAAATTAACTTATCAAATTGAGCAATACGATTATTAATCATAAGCTTCAACATCTTTAGAATAAACCATTTCCCCTTGCATTACTTGTTGGACAAATTCAGAAACTAAATCTTTAGCTATTTCTTTTTGTGATTCATTACGAGCTAAATGACCTTCAGAAATAATCTGATCCAACAAACTAACTTCAGTTTGTTGTTCAGAGCTAATTGGTAAAGATTGTTGGCTTTCTATTGCTTTAGTCATGGTTTGTCTCCTTTACACATTATCTTTCATTTGCAAACCAAGATCTTTGCTTAATTGCTCTTGTTTATCAGTGTTTTGAACAATATCTTGCAGTAGTTCACCTAATTTATCATTTCCATCCATTTGAGAAAGCAAATCAGAAAGCTTACGTCGAGCTTCAATCATTTTTTTCAATGGTGCAACTTGTTGAACTACTTTATCTGGACTAAAGTCTTCCATTTCTCTAAAGTTCAACTCTACATTCATTTTAGAGTCATCATCTGTTAGTTTATTTTCTACAGAAAAAGCTACTCGTGGTTTCATACCAGACATTACTTGATTAAAGTTATCTCGATCAATTTCAACAAATTTGCGGTCTTTTAACTTTGGAAGTGCTTGTGCTGGCTTGCCTGAAAAATCACCCAAAACACCAATAACAAAAGGAAGTTCTTTCATTTCAATTGCGCCACCAATTTCAACATCATAAGTGATATGCACTCTTGGTGAACGCACTCGATCTAGTTTATGCTGAAGACTTTCTTTTTTAGGCATAAATTTTATCCTTTCTTAGAGAGCGTTAATTACTAGCTAAATCCACATTCAATCACTACGAGTTAGTAAAAATTCACTCTTAAAAAATACTCTCAAATAACAAAGGCTTAAATTATCTACAATATTCTTTTGCAAATTTACTGCCAAACTTAGCTTTTTATGCCTAAGGTTTCCCTCACTTGGTCTAGGGCTTCATTGTTTTTGATAACTTCTTCTAACCATTGATCTAATGGCATTTCCCCCCATTTAATAGCTCGTTGAACAAGAAAAGCTACTGGGCTATGAGGTTCTGTTTTACGAAAATATTCTGCTACATCTTTTAGTCTATGTAAGGCATCTTCTCGACAACTAATTACTCCTGTATTTATTGGAAAGCTTTTCGTGGATGGTTGCTCAACTATTGAGGATTTTTCCATACCTTCGCTTTTTGGCAATAGTTCTGCTTCAGAGACAGTTTTTGCAGGTTGTTTTTCTTTGTAAATTTTGCTTACTAAGTTATGGATATCTTCTAGAGATTTTTTAGTGTTCCTAAACCAGGTGTTTGAGATAAAAATTTTTCATCCATTAACTTATCAAGTTCTAAAAAAGCCTTCCAACACTCATCAAGTAGATTAAATGTTGATTGATAAAAACTAAGTGGTGAAGTATTTTGTGCTTTACGCCATTTTTCTGATGTGGTTTTCTTCTCTTTTTCTGCTTGTTCTTTTAATTCTTCTATTTTTCGTTTTTCTTCAGAGCTTAAATCATCTATTTTTTCTGGAATATCAAAAAGTTTAGACTCTTCATACTGCAAATAAGAGCAATTATCTGTTAGCGTAGAAGAGGTAAGAGGAATTTGTTTTATAGATATAGAAATTTGCCGGTCAAACCAAGAAAAAGCATTAGCGCGAGCTTCTAAATCCCCATCTTCATTTTCAGGATAAATTGATTCCCAAAAATTTTCTAACAATCCTTTTAGAAGTTGTAAGCTATCACGTAAACCTAAAAAACCATAATGCTTTACTAGTGCTTCTGAAAACCAAACTGCTATTTGAAGATCTTTTGTTTTTGTCTCTAGTGCATCAGTTGAAAGAGTTATTACTTTATTCCAATCAGAAGTTTTTATTTCTCGCTTCCATTCTCCTAACTCTTCAACATCTTCACTACGCCGAGCTTCACGAATATCATCATAAAGCCCAGTATATTGAAGATTTTCTCCTGAAGGATTTTCTCCTTCAATTGGTCTTAAAAGTTGTTCAAAACTAATACAAGGTTCTATTATTTCTGTTGATATGCTTGACATTAGTTTTTCTCCTTTTTCTAAGAGTGATCAAAGGCTAACTCACTAATTTCAAAAATAGTTTTTTCCCTTTTATCACTAAAAAATGTGCGTAATCCATAGCCAAGATAAATTTCATTAGGCAAAGCTTTCCAATCTGTCATACGGCCTAGACGTACTAACTCATTTTCATGTTTATAGGAATTTGGATAAAGCGTTGGTAAGAAAACTTCTACTAACGTGTCATTAGTTAATTGAACAATTGCTTTTGCCCAAACCAAATCACGTAATAGTTTTGGTGGTTGAACTTGCAAACGTTGGATATTTTCAAATGGTAGCCAATAATATTTATCCTCTAAAAACACCTCTAAGCAATTAGCTAAAAAGTCATTGTAATCTACAAAATTACTAAATTTCTTTCCATTTAGTTTGCCTTTTAGAGTTGGTTGATTTAAAGCTAACTCATCTAGCAAACTACGAGTTTCAAGATAGTTTTGCTCTTGTAGTTTTTTGACTGCGGCTAATTGTAAAGAAATATAATTTGGTGGAGTAAATAGAAAATTTGGTGTCATAGCATTAGAAAAAACTTTATCTCTTTGGATTTCAGCTTTTATATTATTTCCATAAACTAATAAACCAATTTCAGCTTTTGCTCCTATTATTGATAAACCTTTAAGTTGGCGTTCTGCACGCTCCCATTCACCATTAAAACAAAGTAATTCAAAAAGAAATGTACGTAACCAGTTATTATTTGGGTCATTTCTGACTTCTTGAATTAACTCTTTAATAGCTTCTATAAGCTGACCATTTTGATATAAAACTTTTGCTTTTGAGCTTAAAGTAACTTGTGTTGAAGACATAAATCCCTCCTTTATTTTTGTAAATTTCTTGGAGCATGCCATTGTGTAAAAAGACGACGTGAAAAAGGATTGTTAGTGCTAGATGGTCTTAATGTTACGCGGACAGGAATTCCTTCTATATTCCAACTTAATATAAGCAAGTTTGCTTCTGGGGTTGTTGTTGCTCCAGCCACCATTTTGAAAAGTCCCCATTCACCAGGAAACGCCTTTTCAGATATTTTGCTGCCTTGTATTACAGTAATTTTTGCTCCAGATGCTCCAGATTTTGCAGGCCAAGTAAATTTTGCTGACTGTGGAGTTGTTCCACGTGTTTCTACTCTAGTTCCATCAATTTCTATTACAATATCGCTATTTGTAACAGGCTGTAATAAAAGTTCATAACTAACTTCCATTTGTTGACCACCTTGAGCAAAAAGAGCTTCACGCAACTGTTTACTACTATTTAGATAGTCAATAAATTCTTGAGAAAACTTAAAAGCACCACTTTCTTTTAGCTGTAATTTGCCTCCTACCTCTTCAAAAGAAGAAGCTAATCTATCATTAAAAAATTGTGCTAATACTCCATTAACTGGATTAAGATATCGTGTTAGGTCTGTTATAGACGCGCTTCCTGTTTCTGTAAAAGGAAACCCTTGTTCTATGTTGCGAGCTTTTGTATAGATTTGCTCTTGCCAATTTTGTTCAAGCTGTGCATAACTACTACCATAAAGCATGGCTCTTAAATTTCCTAAAGGCTGTCTACAAGCGGATGCAGCATCTCTAGTTACTGAGCTAGTAAAATTTTCTAGTAGCTTATTAATTGTTAATTCTGCTTTTTGTAAACCAATATCATCTTTACCAGTAAGCAACATTTTTGTAGTTTGTGATAATTGATCAGCAGTAACAGTTTCTAAGTTATCAAGAACTATACGTAAAGAACCACGATATTGCGAAATAGGAGAACTTTCTTCTTGTTGAGATAAAAATTGTTTTAAGGCAAGAAATTCTTTTTCTAATTCAATAATTTGTGGGCTAGCAGTTATCTTATTGTCAGAAAATAGTTTTTTCCACCAACTAAGTTTTTCTTTAGCACCTGTAAAATTAGTTTGTCTTGCTACTTCAGTTAATGTTAAAGCTAGTGGAGAATCGCTAGCAGATAAAACTTTTAATGCTTCAATAGCATCTTCTTTTGTCTTAAAGGCAGGAACACTTAAAGCTTTTAAGAAGTTTTGCCATTGTTTGCTATATTCATGAAAATAAATGCTTTCTAGCTTCCCAACATCACTGCTTAAATCTTTTGTTGTTAGGCTAGATGCTCCCATTACCCAATCTTCTTTGCTCATTTCTGCTTCTGCTGAAGCTAAAGCAGCTTTCATATAGCTTTGATAACCTTCTATAGTAAAACTACCTGAAACATTATATTTTCCTATTAACCAACCTTTGTTGCGACCTTGGGTAATTGATTCAACTGTCACAGGATTTACTTTTAAGTCAATTTCTGAAGTTATTCTCTTAAAAAAGCGGTTTACGGCTGGATAATTAGTAAGGTGCTGACGTGATGCGGCAACAATATTATCATCTGCTCTCAAATGAGGAGCATCATCATAAATAGCTTGTTTAGCATAAAAATCAAGTTGTTGTTGTGCTAAAAGTTCTAATTCCAGAGGATAAGATTTTCTCCAATAGTCATTAAGTCGATTAGCTAGAAAAGTTGGTTCGCTTTTGCTTGGGTCTGAAAGCATTAAGTAGGTTTTCAATAAATCATAATATCGACCTAATTCTTCTTCTGAAAATTTATCTTTGCTATCAGCGAATTTTCTTAAATCATCTTCCAAATTTTCTGCTGTTTGTTGAAAAAACCTTTGATTAAGCAAATCAAAATAAATAGCCCGCAAATTAGGATTTATATCATTACCTGAATATAGCCCATAGCTATAAGACAATGGGCGAGAATTTTTGTAATTTTCTAAAGTTACAAGTTGCTGTCTTAGTTGTTCCATTGCTTCTAGCTCTACACGTAATGCAGCAGTGTCTTGAGTGTCAGCATTTTTTCTAAGCTCTAACCGACTAATTTCATCTACTCTTAACCCTTTTTCTAAACTTTCATTAATTAAACTTCGGTTTCTAACTAATGAAACAGTTAAACCTAGAATTAGCAAAACAGAAATTAAACTTATGGCTCCAACTAGGATTTTACGTTTTAGCCCAGGAGTATCTTTTTTCTTCATCATTGATGCAGCTAAATTAGCATCATTAAGCAATTGTTCTTGGATCAAGTCATCCAGGAAATATTTTTCTTTATATTCCTGCGTGGTCATCAAGAGTTTTTCAGAAGCTTGTTTCTTTACTACTGAGCTTGCAGCAAAATAAAAGCCTCTTAACCAAGGGTTATCAGTAAATGGGCTAGGTCTAAATAACGCAGAAATAAAAAGAGAAATTTTATTTCCAATAGAAGCAAAATGAAGTGGAAAATCAAAAATTTCTAATTGTTCTTTTGATAAATTTGATGATGCTAATTGTATTAGACGGTTGCTCATTAAAGCTTCACAAAGATAGTTAAACTCTTCATCAACAAATGTGTAGGCTCGTTCATGTTGTTCTAAAGGTATAGTTGCACCCCAAATTTGGCTACGGTTTTTCTTATCAAAATTACTAAAAAAGATTTCAAAACCACTAATAACATCTGCATGTGTAAAAACTAAATAAATAGGGAAAGGACTATTAAATTCTACTTTTAGCTCATCAATACGTGTTCTTAGCTGTTTTGCTTGTTGTTCAATTTCATTATCAGTAGCTTTAGTAATATTTGTTGTTTCAACTGTAAGGATTAACCCATCTATTGGGCGTTCTGGACGGTATCTTTTTATTGTATTAAGTAAAGATAACCATTCTTCATGATCAGTTCCTTCATTAAGATAACGTCCTGCTGTGTCAATAAAAATTGCTGAATTGCTAACATACCATTCACAACTGTTAGTTGGACGAAATAGATTTTGGCCTAAATTTTGTTGACTAGGTAAGGCTTGAATATCTAAACCAGAATTTAAGATTAAAGAAGTTTTCCCACTTGATGTAGCACCTAAAACAAAAAACCAGGGTAATTGATAAATAACTTTTTCAGCAGATTTTGAAGCAAGTTTTGTATTTTTTAACCATTGAACTACTTCTTCAGCACGATTTGTTAAATCTGGATAATCCTTACCAACAAAAGAATTATTAGTTGACAATGGAATTTGATTTTCTGTCTTTTTGAAGTAATGCTTAATAAGTAAGACAATAGGAAAAGTTGACAAAATTAAAATTACTAACAAAACCTGACTATTAAAACCAAAACCTAAATTGCCTATTACCGACCAGCCTAAGACACTTGTTAAACCATATAAAAAAACTATTGTAGTGATTTTAAGAAAAGACTTTATTTGTTCAATATATTCTAAGAATTTTTGCATGGGTAATCTCCTTACTCAAAATCCTAGACACTGCTAAAAGATTATGAGCAAGCTTTATTCCAAATGCTAATTCACTGTTTTATAACTACTTATCAAGAAGGTTTTTGTAGATAAAAAGAATAGGTAGGAGTTTTGCGCTAGTTAGCGAAATTTTTCGCATCTATTAAGCTTTATTGAAAATAAGCATTTAACATATATTGTTGCAGCATTCTATGTGAATTAAAAAAAGAACCATTTAAAGCAATAGTATGCTTCATAATATCTATATATTTATCTTGATTATTGTAAAACATAGGTATTACAACATTTTCTAATTTTTCATAAAGAGAAATAGCATCTTTTTGACGGACAATTGAATCTTTGGAACCTTCTGCTCCCCAACCATTAGTTTCTATTGCCCATCCAGTAACGCCTTCAATACAACCTTCAATCCACCAACCATCTAGCACACTAAGACTAGGGATACCATTTAATGCCGCTTTCATTCCACTTGTTCCAGAAGCTTCTAAAGGAGGTTGAGGAGTATTTAACCAAACATCTACACCAGAAGTTAAAAGTTGTCCTAATTCCATATCATAATTTTCAATGTAAGATACCTTAATATAATCTTTCAAAGCATTTTTAGCTTGAAAGATATGTTTAATTAGCTCTTTACCTTCTAAATCATTAGGATGAGCTTTACCAGCATAAATAATTTGAATTGGCCCTAACTTATTTTGCATCTCTTTTAATCGTTCAATATCATAAAACAAAAGGTCAGGACGTTTATAAACGGCTGCACGACGAGCAAAACCAATAGTAAAGAAATCTACATCCATTCCTACATTAGTAAATTTATTAGCATAATGAATTAATTTCTTTTTAGCTTGAAAGTGTGCTTTCCAAATTTCTTGATTAGGAATACTTAAGCCATAGCGAAAATTAAAATTATCTTGTCGCCAACCAGGAATATAGCGTTCATAAAGTTCTTGAAATGATGGTGAAACCCAAGTACCTGCATGTACTCCGTTAGTTATAGAATCAATGTTATAGCCTCCAAACATTGAGCGAGAAATTTCACCATGACGTTTTGCTACACCATTAACATAATGACTAAGATTAAGTGCTAAATAAGTCATATTTAATAAGCCATCACAATAAAAAATATCTTTTTTTTCAAGAGCAATATGTTTACCTAAAACATTTTCTACTAAATCCATTGGAAATTTATCATGTCCTGCTGGAACAGGTGTATGAGTAGTAAAAATACATTTTTTTCTTACAGCTTGAATATCATCATCTGTAATATAGTCACGTCCCCATTTAGATGTTTCTGTTGCTAAAAGTTCTAGGGCTAAGAGGCTTGCATGACCTTCATTCATATGAAAACGAGAAATATTTTTATATCCCAATGCTTCTAGCATTCTTATGCCACCTATGCCAAGAATAGCTTCTTGACATAAGCGATAACGTTTGTCCCCACCGTAAAGATGATTAGTTAAAGTTCTATCCCACGGGCTATTTTCTGGTAAATCACTATCTAGAAAGTAGACATTTACACGATAATTTGTGACACCAATAGCTTCATATTTCCAACATCTTAATTGTATTGGCCGACCTTCTAAAATAATACTAACTCGCTCAGGCATTTCTTGTAAAAAGTCATTATCTACCCACTCTACAGGCTCTTCAATTTGTGTTCCAGTAGAATCAAGCTTTTGATAAAAATAGCCTTTGCGATGAATAAGCGTAAGCCCAATCATAGGAATTTTTAAGTCTGCGGCAGAACGAATAGTATCACCTGCCAAAACTCCTAATCCTCCACTATAGGTTGGCATATCAGTAACAAATCCCATTTCCATTGAAAAATAAGCTATTTTTATGTCTTCATACATAAGTTTTCTATCCTATTCTTATCTTAGTAGCTGTTCTTTAGCATCTATTAGCTGGTTATTGAGCAATAACTTAAAAATAATATAAATAAATATACTAAGAGCAAAAACTGTAATTGTGGTTAATTTTATCCAAAGAGGTAGCCCAAGATTGATAATAGGTTTAGGCTGATCATTAGCTTTAGCATGTGGTGAAAGACTAGAAGTTGTTAACCTATTTGCTTGTGTTAAATGTCCGGCTACATTGTTAATTAATTCTTTAAGTTGATCCTCTAAATAAATTTTATATCGTCCCTTATATCCAAGTAATAAACAAACATAGTAAAGTTCAATAACATCTATATTCTGTAGACTTTCTTTAAGAAATTCTTCTAAACGTTCAAAAAATTTTACCCCTGCTAGATGTTCTCCAAAATATTCTAGTTGTAATGGATATTTTTCCCATTCTTGACGAAGTGGAAAATCTGCCGTTAACACAGTTTCATCAATAAAAGCGGCTAAAGCAAATTTGCCAGATTGAACGGCTTGTGATGAATAGCTTAACTTACTAGCTTGAAACTCCATTTCTTTTAATAAATTACTAAAAGTAGTTCTTAAATCACTAGAGGGGCTAACAATGCCTGATTTTAACTTTAATATTAATTCTAAAATTGGTGTAGCCATTACTAACAAAGGATTTTGGCTATTATCTAATAGATTAGATAACTCTGCACTAGAAATAGTGTTAAGTGTTATTACATTAGACATAAACTACCTCTTTCTTAACGCTGCTAGGCGTAAAATTAAGGTTTTACCGCGTAAAGTTCTAACTTTACTTCTGGAAACTCATCTGGAACATAAATAGCGATTGTTTTTGAGCCGCGAATTGTATCCCAGTAAGGGCCGATACTATCAAAACCAAAGTAATGAAATCCAACTCTAGTAGGTATTGGAGAAGGTGGAGGAGATGCATGTCTTAGAGTAACACCTGGCAATGCAGAACCCACTACAGCATCAATTACATCTCTGGAGGCTACTTTGATAATTCGAGGCACACGGTCAATTAAAAAACTCTCTGCTACTTGTGCTTTTATTGCTAAGAAAAATGCTGCGTCATGTAGTAATCTATCATCTTGAACTCTACCAACATAAAGAGATTCACGCACATTTTCTAAAGCTATTGCCACACATCGAGTAGGTATTACGGTTTCTAAAAGTTCACGAATTTGCAACATTAATTGGTTAAAGGTCAAATATAAGTTATCGTGATCATATCGCACTATATCTTTAGGATGTTTATCAATAGAAAATGTTATTAACTTACCAGCAAGTTCAGCTAATACTTCATATAAGCGTTCTGGGTGTACAATCCTAGTGCGTAAGAGATGCGTTAACTTTGGAATTGAAGCATTTACTGTATGAAGTAACCAAAAAACAGCAACTTCAGATGTAGTAAAATCAGCTAAAGAACTAGCTCTTTGCCTTCTTTGATCCCCTAAAGTTGTACTTTTGGTAATAAGAATTTCTATTAACTGTCTTAACATATTAAGTAGCCAGCTAGATGCGCTTATATTTAATATTGGTGGAATATAATTTTCTGACAAAGTTAACTGTCCTGTAGTAGTACGTACAACTTCTGCAATTTTCAAACTACTATAACCTTCTTTCAGTTCTTCAGAGAAAAGCAAGCGAAAATTAGGTTTAGCAAAAGCTATTTGTTGTTCATTTTCTCCTGTTGTTTCGTCAATTACAGTGCCAGGCACCTGGCTATAACGTAGGTTTGCGGATTTTTCCTTATTAGGTGCTTGAAAATTCACACTTCCCATGCGTTTTGTTGCTATTGCTAAGTAAATTTCTAAATTTTCTGTAGTAGTATCAAAATGTTTTGTTAAAGTTCGTGTTTCTGGTAAAGGGTCTGGTTGTGGTAAGTTAACTAATAACCCATCTGGCATTATTGCCTGACAATGTATTAGTTCAAAAATACCATTACTTATAGATTCATGGTTGATTTGAAGGTTAATTACTCCCCATTGATAAGGGATAAAGGCTGTTAGGCGTGAAGCTATTTGGTCTTCAAAATAATTATCCCATTGTTGCAAATGATGAGGAGTAAGGAGCATCCCTTCATTCCAAACTACTTTGCGGTAATGGCTCATAAAGTTAATCACTTTCACAGAAATGTTAAAATCTTTTCTCTTACTTTCTTACTATGCAATAAGTATGCAAAGAATATTGAGCAAAGACTTTCTTATTATATTAAATTATTTTACTTAGTGGATAGAAAATATTGGAATCTAAGAAATTAATAAGAAAAGGCAGGTGCATTTATTCCATAAATTCCATAAGCTTTAGGAGTTTGACCAATTAGGATCTGCTGAGTTTGACATTTAAACTTCTTTGCAAGCGCAGTGTCAGCCATTGATAGGTGGGTTTGGAAAAAGTAGCCTGAAGTCTAAACCAAACAAACTTTGGCTAAAG
Organism: Blastocatellia bacterium; assembly: GCA_016713405.1. Taxonomy (NCBI): domain Bacteria; kingdom Pseudomonadati; phylum Acidobacteriota; class Blastocatellia; species Blastocatellia bacterium. Next base: position 572,309 of record JADJPF010000001.1, on the reverse strand, counting down.
CTATAAGATATTTAATTAAGTCTAAAAGTGTAAATGATAGGGTAGCTTCAATACTCAAGCATTAGGCTTTCACTTAAAACTTTGAGTTAAGCAAAGAATAAGAAAGTTTCTGGAACCATAATGTTTTTTGGACGTGAAAAGAACTAAATTTACCTTGTATAACATAAACTATATCAATATATGCTAGCATCTTAATAATAGTCTTTGTTATTCTTAGAGGTTGTCTGATAGTAAATTTTAGTATTAATATTTAAGAGAGAAAAAGAATGAGATTAAATATCAATCTCGCAAAAAAACCTTTTCATAACCGTCGGTTGTTTTGGTTGAGCTTTTTAGTTGTTATGGGTGTTTTATTGTTAGCTGGTCAATGGATGCTTAAAGAAGTATCTTCGGCTAAAATGGTTGCTGCTAGGCTAGAACAAGAAGTTAAAAAACAGCAAGCAGAATTAAAAACCTTAGAAAAACAATACAACGTGCCTATACAACCTCTTAATCCAACACAAATTCAAGAAATTGAAGCATCTGCACAACTTATTAAACAGCGTAGTTTTTCTTGGACACAGATGTTAAGCGAATTTGAATTGGCATTACCTAAAACTATACGTATTATTTCTATAAGACCTACAAAAGAAGAAGAGGCTCTAAATATACCTCTTAAAATCAAAGTTTATAGTAAAAGCGTTAAAGACCTTACAGATATGATTGCTGAAATGGATAAAGTAGGAGTTTTTCAAGTAAACCCTGTTAATCAAGAAACTCCTCTTCAAAATGGGGATATTGGTTTTACTTTGGATGTTTTATATAACCCTCGTCCAGCAAAAAGTTTTTTAGCTAAGAAAAGTCAAAATAAAGCAGAAATTAAAAAAGTAGCTAATAATGAGGATGAGGATTAATCAGGAGTAAACTATGAAAAATATTCCAATAATTAATAAATTACAAACAGGATATCTTAGATTAATAGAAGTATTTGCTATAGTAACTGTGATTGCAGTAACTTCATTTACTACTTATTTAGCTATTACTTTGCTTAAGAAAGAAAATGATAAAATTACACAATTACAAAAACAGAGTTTAGAATTGAAAAATGATATTAAAGAAATAAAAACAGAATTAAAGGATAAGAAAAATTTTTCTGAATCAAATCAGTCAATAGTAGAAAAGCTTACATCTTTTCAAGAAAAATTTTTGCGAGATCCACAAAAAGGAAGATTATCTGTAGTAAATGAACTAAATGATTTAGCTAAGAAAAACCAAATAACTTTAACTGATGGTATTAATTTTGCAACCATTAAAGAAGTTGAAGAAGACTCATCAACAAATGCTAGAGGAAGAAGAACTAATCAACAAGATGATAAAGTTAGTATTTATCCAGCATTAGAAGCGCAATTTTCCTTAACAGGCTCGTATACAAACTTTAGACGTTTTTTATATAGTTTAGAAAGCAGTAAAATGTTTTTTGTTATTGAGGACTTAACTTTAGAAACACCTGATCAAGAAGAAAAGGCTAATTTAGGTGGTGGCCCCCAAAGAGTTAGTACATTGCAAAGCTCTACTCAAAACAATGGAGAGTTAACTGTCCAACTAAAAGTTAAAGCATATTTTCATAAATAAAATGTGGAAAAAGAGTAAAAATATATATAATTTCTTAAAAGTAACACTGTTATTTCTAGCAGTATTGTTATGTTATCAAATATTTACCAATAAAAAGGTTGAAGATAAAAAAATTTTAGAAAAAACTTCTTCACAAATAGAAATAGATAATAAGCGTTTAATTAAATCCGTAGACATAGTAAATAAATTCTCAGCAATAGATCAAATAGAAGAGGCAGAAAGGCCTCCCTTATTAATTGGCCGTAATTTATTTCAAAACACTTCTGACCAAAATATTTTGCCAGTTGCAGGTAAATTTGAAAATAAAACAAAATTTATAACATTAGTTGAAATTTCGCCTAACAAAATATACCAACAAAATAAATCTATAACTATTTTACTTAAAGGCTTAAATTTTACTAATAAAACTCAAGTTTATGTTCAAAATGAGCTAGCAAAATTTAATTTTATTAGTCCAACAGAGCTAGAAGTTTTTTACCTGTTAACCTAGTCTCTAAACTAGGAAAACTATCAATAGAAGTTAAAGAAAATAATGTAAGTTCTAATGCTATATATTTAGAAATAGAAAAATCTTCTGCTCCAGACTTTGTTTTTGTTGGAACAATTTCTGACGAAAATACCAGTAAGATTATTTTAACCTTTGGAAAAAATCAGATAATTACAAGTGTTGGCGAAACAATAAAAGAAAAGTGGCAACTTGTTTCTTTAGAAGGTGATTTTTTAATTGTTGAGGATCTAGAGCTAAACTTAAAACACCGTTTACAAAAAGGAAAGCAACCTAAATTGCCTTCTGTTGAAAAACAATTAATTGCTGAAACACCAAAAAAAATCGAAGAAAAAATCAACAATAAAATAGAAACAAATTTATTTGTCCGATCGGATAAACCTATGACTAGTAAAGAGTTGTGGGAAAAACGTGCAGTTATGCGAGAAAATAAAGAAAAGAAGAAATAAAATATGCTCAAATACTTAATTAAAATAATTAAAAAAAATAATAAGGGATATTCTTTATTAGGTTTGGTTATAGTAATAGGTATTACTTCAATGATCTTAGCTAGCTCTATAGATACTTATCAGGCAGAAATAATGCGTAGTAAAGAAGAAGAGTTCATCTTTCGTGGTGACGAGATGGCTAGAGCTATTGCTAAATTCAATCACTTTGGCATTTTGCTTCCTTTACAGTTAGGCGCACCCTTTCCTACTAAATTAGAAGATTTAGGAAAACTTGCAACATTAAATGGCAAAAAGGTAATCTATGTACGTAAATTCGCTATGAAGGATATTTTAGCTGGAGATGGTGAATGGCTTCCTGTTCGTGCAGGTGATCCACGTATTTTAGATTACTTAAAAGCTTGGGCAGAATATAACAAACAACAGATTCCACCAAATTACTTACAACTCGCTGGTTTTACTACAACCAATGGTGATCAAAATGGTTTAGATGGTAATACTGACAAAGAAGAAGAAGAGGATGATGACGAGGATGATGACGAGGATGACGAGGACGACGACGAGGATGATGAGGATGACGATAAGGAAAAACCAAACACTATTCCATCTAATGGAGTTTCTAATAATAATGTTCAAGGTTCTCTAGGAGTAGATTCAACTAGTACTTTTACACGAAATAATGCTTTTGAAAACATTGATGATTCTAGTCGTCCAATAATTGGTGTTGTAAGTAGTAGTAAACGCAAGGCTTTTCGGCGTTTATATGGCAAGGAAGTAAATTATAACAAATGGCTATTTATTTTTATGCCTCCTCCACAACCATTATTGACAACTACTCCTCCACAACAACAAGGAGAAAACCAAGAACAAAATTAAATTTTAAAATTTTAGAAAAATTAGTAACTATAGAAAATATTTATTGTTGATCCACAATATCAAAATATTTTTTTCCTGTTTTTAATCAAATATACTAAGAATAAAGTATAAGTAATATTACCTCCTATAAATTATGAGTTTTTGAACTATAAGTTTTTGATTTTAGCTAGCTAATTATGGATTTGTTAATTAAATATTTAGTTACATCAAAAATAAAATTTAGTACAAATTATGATATAGAAATATACTTTACTAGAGTATGTCGTTATAATAGGAAAACTAAATCTTTCTAGGTAACTCGCCTTACCCACAAAATATAAAAATGAACCCTGTGAATGCAAACCCATCTGCTTTTATAACAATTCATGGTCTTAGTGATATAGGTAAAGTACGCAAATTAAATGAAGATCGCTTTGCCATATTGAATATTGCTACAAAAGATACTTTTGAGACTTATAAAGGAGAAGTAGGTAATACAGGTTTTTTACTTGTAGTATGTGATGGATCAGGTGGTGATGGTCGAGGTGGTGTAGCAGCAAAATTAGCAGTAGATATTTTTCAAACAGAAATTTTTTCTAAGTATAATAATAACTTAGGGATTGGAGATATATTAATTCAAGCAGCAACTACAGCTAATGAAATGATCTGGCAACAATCCAACCGTAACCCTAGTATTGCTGGTATGGCAAGCACTTTAACTGCCGCCTGGATAGTACCGCCACAAGTTTATATTGTTGAAGTAGGTGATTCCCGCTGTTATTTAGTTCGTGGGGAAACAATTAGACAAATTACTAGAGACCAATCAATGGTACAAATGCTAATTGATGGAGGAATTATTACCCCAAATACAGCCAAAATACATCCTTACCGTAATGTTGTTTTGCAATCTCTAGGAGCAAAAGGTTCAGTTGTTCCTGTAGTAACTAGCTTAGAACTAGCTCAAGATGACCGTCTGCTACTCTGCTCAGATGGATTAAGTAAAAATTTACCAGAAGAAACAATACTAGAAATTATTCTTAAAAATAAAGATGTTATCACTGCTTCACAACAATTAATTACTACGGCTAATGACCTAACAGCAGATGACAATGTTACTGCCATATTAGCTATGTTTGAAGGTGATATTTTTGCTAACCCCAATGAATCCAATACCCTGCTACTATCAGAAACAGCAGAAGACACAGACTTATCTGATGAATTAGAAGATCTTACGGAAGTAATTTCACCTGTTGAAAAAAGTGAATTAGCTCAATAACTAGTAACTATATTGTAATCTTAAAATTGCAAATCTCTTCTTCCAAGCTTATAATCAAAAGTCAATGTGTCAAAATAGTTAAAGTAGTTTTGTAGTCATGTAAACAATAAACTTGGCTTTTATTTAAGAGGATTTATGGATATTTACGAAAGACTAGATAGCTCACACCTTAACGGTTTAAGACAAGAACAGTTTCGAGTGATGCGTGATTTGATGCTACAAACTATTGGGACACAAACCATAACCTTATCACATCAATATCCTGAAGTACCTGTTGGTTAAGTTATTGTTGAAGAACCTCAATTTGCTTCTCCTAATGACTCAGGTTTTGTTCTAATGACAGGAACTGCTCTCCATCGATTAAAAATAGGTTGCAATACAATTGGCCGTTTTACAGATAATGATATTGTTATTTATGATGAAGAAAGAATGCTTTCACGTCTTCATTGTTCTGTAGTGATTCATACTGATGGAACAGCAGAAATATTTGACACTTCCCTTAATGGTACTTTTATTAATGAGTCTCGTATTACAAGATCAAAAATAAATTCAGGTGATCAACTTCGTCTAGGGCCAAAATTTTGTATGAAAATTGTTTTATATAATGCTGAATAATTACTAAATAAAGTAAATAGTTTTCTTATACCTCCTACTAACCTAATAAAACAAGCCTTAAAACTCACCTCATCTTAGTTATTTTATAATCTCTAAATCATTGTAAAAGTAATAATAATCTAAATCATTAGGTTAATCTTAGGAGCTTTTACTAGAATTTCTTATCTCAATAAGCTATAAACTTTTCAAAATATAAATTATTGTACTATGTATTAAGTAAATTTCTTGGTTAAGGAGTTAGTATGGGAAATCTTTCTGTTGGTGATGTGGCCCCTGATTTTTGTGTTAAGTCTCACACAGGTCAAGAGCTTAAACTTTCTGATTATAAGGGAAAATCTGTACTTCTTTGGTTTTACCCAAAAGCAGATACTCCAGGTTGTACTCGCGAAGGATGCGGATTTCGTGATCGTCTACCTGAATTTGAAAAGAAAAATGCTCAAATTTTAGGGGTAAGTTTTGATACTGTAGAAGAAAATCTAGCATTTGCAGAAAAATATGAATATAACTTTCCTCTACTTTGTGATACTAAAAGAGAAATAGGACTCGCCTATGGTGCTTGTGATGATGCGCAGGCAGCTAATGCAAAAAGAATTTCTTATTTAATTGGGCCAGACGGCAAAATTGCACATTCATTTGGTAAAGTAGATGCTAGCAGTCATCCTGAAGAAGCATTAAAATTTTTATAAATTAAAAGAGTTTACGCTAAGTAAAACATCTATAAAAGTAGCCTTAAATAGGCTACTTTTTATTTTTCTTCAGGAATTTGATAACTAGCAGCAGTAAAAGGTGTTTCCCATGCACGTACTTTGTAAACAATTCTATTAACATTGTTTATTTTTGGAGCTAGTTCTTCTAAAACATATCGAGCAATATTTTCTGAAGAAGGGTTACAAACTTCATCAAAAGGTGGAATTTCATTTAACACTTTATGATCTATTTTATCCATTATTTGCTTGGTAGCTGTTTTTAACTCTTTAAAGTCGATCAATAAACCTGTTTCATCTAATTTTGTTCCTCTAACATAAACCTCTACTTTCCAATTATGACCATGCAAGTTTTCACATTTTCCATGATAGTTGCGTAGCGCGTGTGCTGATGAAAACTCAGTTTCAATCATTACTTCATACATAAATATTTCCTCTAAAAACTAGTGAAATTACAGGTAATTAACTGTTAAAGTGGAGCATACTGGTTTTAGTTTGCCAAGTCTACTATTGTCAGAAGGTAGTTAGACAAATATACTTGACGGATAAACAGAAATTTGTTGAAACTACAAAAAATGGCTGTGCGTATAAAGCGCGAGAAACATCAATCAAAAATAATTCTTTATTTCTATTATTTAATCATTTTGTTAGCTTCAACTAACATTAATTTAGGAGAAATCATACATGTCTTGGCATAAGCAGATAGTCAGCTATGGAATGTTAACTTTAATACTTAGTAATTTTACTCCTATTACTAAAGCTCAAGGGCCATCAGAAGGCAGCGGTATTGTAACAATTACTCAAGATAACCAAACTCAAAACAATACTCCAACCCCACAACAACCACCCACCCCTAAAGTTGATTTACCAACCTTACGAACTGGAGTTGACCCAAGCAAAGTAATGCCTCTTTCTTTAGCTGATGCTGTCACTATGGTACTGGAACATAACTTAGGTATTAAAAATGATCAAGATAACATTAAGCTTGCTCAATTTGATTTAGAAGGCGCATATGGAGTTTTTGATCCTGTAGTTGGTGGTAGCCTTTTATATTCTCGTAATAATGTTCCTTCAGCTAACCCTTTTAACGTTGGTGTTGGATCAAATTCAGTAAGTTTTCAAAATCTTAACTTTGGGGTAAATGCTACTAAACTATTTAATAGCGGTGCTACAGGAGATGCCACTTTTTCTACTACCCGCACTTCAACTAATAGTAATTCATCCGGCTTAAGCCCAGTTTACCAACCAAGATTTGAAATGACTTTCCGTCAACCAATACTAAGAAATTATAAAATTAATCAAAGTAGCCGTAATATTAAATCCTTAAAGAAACGATTAGACCTAGCTGATGTTGCTTTTAGACAAAGACTTGTAGACTTAATTGCTCGTGTTCAATCTTCTTATTACGATCTCGCATTTTCAATTAAAAATGCAGAAATTCAACGCGATTCTGTAGAGCTTGCTGCTGTACAACTACAGAATAACGAAATCCAGGTCAAAGCTGGTACTGCGGCACCAATTGATATTGTTTCTGCCCAAGCTGAGCTTGAACGCCGTAAAGACGCTGCTATTTCTGCCTTAGTACCTATTACCCAAGCTGAAAATGCCTTAAAACTCTTAGTAATAGATGACCCTCTTAGCGATTTAATGAATTATCAAATAATCCCTACAGATATTATTGATGTGTCTGGTGAAAAAATAGATCTAAATGCTGCTATTGGTATTGCAATGGATCGTCGTCCAGAATTAAAACAACTTCAACTACAAGGCGAATTAAATGATATAGACAAAGAATTTTTCAAAAATCAACTTAAACCCCAAGTGGATATAACAGGAACATTTACTGCTCAAGGTTTAGCTGGTCAACCTGCTACTGCTATTCCAGGTTTTCCTTCATTAAATGGCACTGAATTTGATGGTGGCATTGGTCAATCTCTTGTTAACTTATTTAAGTTTCGTAGCTATCAAGGCGGTATCTCAATTACCTTCCCTTACAAAAACCGTGCAGTACAAGCTAGTTTAGGCCGTACAGAAGTAGTTGCAAGACAATTAGATAACCAAAAACGTCAAATGGTGCTAACCATTATGGCTGATGTTCGCAATGCGCTTCAGGCAGTTGATTCTTCCCTACAACGTGTTGAAGCAGCACGTGCTTCTGTAAAAGCAGCAGAAGAACAATATAGAGGGGAAAAACAAAAATTTGAGGCGGGTCTTTCCACAACATTTTTTGTCCTACAACGTCAAAATGAACTTTCTGTTGCTCGTGGTAATGAGTTACGTGCTAAAACTGATTACAACAAAGCTAGAGCAGACCTTCAAAGAGTAATGGCAAACAATCTACCATAGTTAATAAAAATAACTTGTTCTTAAAATAAGGGCTGGGATAAACTCAGCCCTTATTTATTTTCTTAGATTGTTTTAACTCTTTTCTAATTGCTATGACTCTTTCTGTCACCATTATTACTTATAATGAAGAAAAAAATATTGTTGCTGCTCTTGAGTCTGTAAAATGGGCTGATGAAATTATTGTAGTAGATTCTAACAGCACAGATAACACCATCAAACTAGCTAACCGGTTTACAGATAAAGTAATTATTAACTCTTGGCCCGGCTATGCAGCACAAAAACAATTTGCCTCTGAACAAGCTACTTCTGACTGGATATTAAGCATTGATGCCGATGAGCAAGTTACAATAGAGCTTGCTAAAGAGATTCAAAAAGTTATTTATGACCAAAATAATACCTATGATGGATTTTACTTAAGCCGTCAAAATTATTACTTAAACAAAGCTATTTATCATTCTGGTTGGTCGCCAGATTATCAATTAAGGCTTTATCGTCGTGGCAAAGGCTTTTGGCAAGGGCAGTTTGTCCATGAATCAGTAAAAGTTAATGGAAATGTTGGTAAATTAAAAGCTAAATTATCACATTATTCTATTCAAAGTCTGGCGGCTCACCATAACCGCTTAAATAGTTATACTAGTTTAGCTGCTAATGATTTAGTTTCTCGAGGTAAAAAGGTTAGTTCATTAGACTTGCTGCTACGCCCTGTTATTGCAACATTTCGCAGCTATTTTTGGAGACTAGGTTTTTTAGATGGCTTTGCTGGAATAATTATCGCTTATTTTGCCGCTTACTATGTTTTTCTTAAATATGCTAAAGCTTGGGAACAACAAATAAAATAATACACTCTAGGAAACTTACTTATGAGCAACATTGGTGACTATCAAACCACATATCAACAGTTTACTTGGCAAATCCCAGAATATTTTAATTTTGCTTTTGATGTTTTTGACTCATTTGCAAAAGACCCTGAAAAATTAGCTATGATTTGGGTGGATGAAGACAACCAGACAACAAAAAAACTTTCTTATGAATATTTTAAAGATCGATCTAATCAAGCAGCTAACCTATTAGAATCTCTAGGCTTAAAAAAAGGTGATAAGGTCTTGCTGCTACTTGCTAAAATTCCTGAATGGTGGGAACTAGTGCTAGCAATGATAAAATTAGGCGTTGTTTTTATGCCTGCTACCACACAGCTAACAAGCAAAGATATTGTTTATCGTGTCCAAATGGCTGAAGCAACAACTGTAATTACTGATCTAGATAATTTTACTAAGTTTGATTCTGTACGTGATCAGTTAAAAGAAGTAAAAAACTTTTTATTAGTTGGTGGAACACAAGATAATTTGTATAGCTATGATGAACTAATAGCAATCTCCAAAATAAAATTTATTCCGTTAGAAAAAACTCGCCAGGATGACCCACTACTACTTTATTTTACTAGCGGGACAACTGGTTATCCTAAAATGGTACTTCACACACATAGCAGTTATCCAATAGGTCATCAAGTTACTGGTCGTTATTGGCTAGATTTACAACCCCAAGACTTGCATTGGAATTTATCCGACACAGGATGGGCAAAAGCTGCTTGGAGTAGTCTTTTTGGCCCTTGGAACTGTGGAGCAACACTTTTTGTTCATAATGGAAAAGGAAAATTTGCTCCTGAATTAACATTAGAATTACTAGCTACACATAACATTACTAGTTTTTGCGCTCCACCAACAGCTTACCGAATGTTGGTGACAGCAGATTTTGAAAAATATAATTTAACCTCCCTACGAAGTTGTGTTAGTGCAGGTGAGCCACTAAACCCAGAAATTATAGATATTTGGCAGCAAAAAACTTCTTTAATGATTCGTGAAGGTTATGGACAAACAGAAACTTGTTTACTAGTAGGAACATTTCCTGGCCAAACAATAAAACCTGGTTCAATGGGTAAATCTGCCCCAGGCTTTGTTGTAGATATTATTAATAAAGATGGAAATATTGCTCAAGACCATGAGGAAGGAGATATTGGAGTAAAACTTAAGCCTGTTCGCCCTGTTGGACTATTTCAAGAGTATTGGAATGACTCAGAAGCTACAAATAATTCTATTCGAGGTGATTGGTATATTACAGGAGATCGTGGTTTTCGTGATCAAGACGGCTATTTATGGTTTATTGGCCGGGCTGATGATGTAATTATCAGTGCTGGTTATAGAATTGGCCCTTTTGAAGTAGAAAGTGCTTTGGTTGAGCATCCTAGCGTTTTAGAAACTGCTGTAGTTGGAAAAGCTGATAGTCAAAGAGGACAAATTGTTAAGGCTTATGTAGTGCTTAAATCTGGTGTAGAAAAATCTGATGCTCTAGCTACAACTTTACAAGATTTTGTTAAACATATAACAGCACCTTATAAATACCCTAGAGAAATAGAGTTTGTTGAGGATCTTCCTAAAACAATTAGCGGGAAAATTCGCCGTGTAGAGTTAAGAGAACGTGCCAATAAATTAAGTTAGACTATATTGCTTATTATTGCTTCGGCTACGGCTGAGGCTGTTTCTACAACAGTGTCAACCACTGTATCTATAACAGTTTCTATTACTGGATCTGCTACTACTTCGGCTGTTGCTGTTACTACGTCGCCTGCAATTTGTTGGGCCATTTGAATTTTATTTTCGTCAGACATCTTTTAACCCTCCACATTAAACTTTTTATAGCAATTTTACCTTAGCTTTTTTGTGTCATAGATTGCACAAAATGGTTTTTTGTCATCAGTTTACTTAGATCTTTCATTCTTTCAAAGTAAATTATTCCGTCTAAATGGTCAACTTCATGTTGAATAGTGCGGGCTAGATGTGTTGAAAAAGTTTCTTGATGCTCAATTCCGTCTAAAGTAAGGTATTTTACTGTAATTGACTCATGACGAGGGACTAGACCAACCATATTTGGCACGCTAAAACAACCTTCCCAACCTTCAATCATTTCCTTAGAAGTGCTAATAATTTCTGGGTTTATCATTATGTAGAGGGGAGATTCTGGACGGTTTGGAAAAAGCTCATTTTTCCTAAGTTCAGCAACAAAAATTCGTGCTGGAACTCCAATTTGATTAGCAGCAAGTCCGGCCCCTTTTAGCTCTCTAACTTTCTCAACCATCAAATTACAAAGTTCTTCAGCTTCTTTTAGGTTAGTAATTTGTTTTGTAGGTTCTCTTAGTAAAGGATCGCCTATTGTTACAACTTCATCCCTTAAATAATCCATTAACTTTTTATCATCAATAAAACTACTCATTAGAAAGTTATTCCTCTTTCATTTGATCTAGGCGTTCTATGTAATCATAAGCACTTTGTTTTACTACACGTGGTTTACTTCCATCAGGTGGGCCAACTAAGCCTTCACGCTCCATCATATCAATAATTGCAGCAGCCCGACCATAGCCAATACGCAAACGACGTTGTAAAACTGAGGTTGAAGCTTTACCCATTTGACAAACTACTCGCACGGCATCATCAAAAAACTCGTCTTTTTCACCCATTCCGCCGCCAAACTCGTCTTCATCCTCTGAAGATTGAATACTTTCGTCATAGTCTGGCTGTCTTTGGCTGCGAATATGGTCAACAATTGCTTCTATCTCTCTTTCACCTACATAAGCACCATGTACCCGAACTAAGCGAGATGTTCCAGGTGGTAAAAAGAGCATATCGCCTTGTCCTAGAAGGGTTTCTGCTCCATTACCATCTAAAATAGTTCGTGAGTCTACTTTAGAAGAAACTCTAAAAGATATACGAGAAGGAAAATTAGCTTTAATAAGACCTGTAATTACATCTACAGAAGGACGTTGTGTAGCAATTATTAGGTGAATACCCACAGCACGAGCCATTTGAGCAAGTCGAGTTATAGAGGTTTCTACATCGTTAGAAGCTACCATCATTAAATCTGCTAATTCATCAATAATAATTACAATATAAGGCAGTGGCTTACGTAAGCGGTCAGGATGAAGCGCAGGAATAATTTCCCATTCTTGGCGCACCTGTTGATTATATTGGGCAATATTACGAACACTATAACCCGCAAGTAATTTATAGCGTCGTTCCATTTCACCAACTGCCCATTTCAAGGCGTTAGAAGCACGTTTTGGATCTAACACAATTGGGGTTAACAAATGTGGTATTCCCTCATAAAGCCCTAATTCAAGGCGTTTTGGGTCAACCATAATCATTTTTACATCATCTGGAGAAGCTTTATAAAGTAGTGAAACAATTACCGAATTTAAGCAAACAGACTTACCTGTTCCGGTAGCACCAGCAATTAATAAATGTGGCATTTTTGCTAGGTCTGCTACATAAGTTGCTCCATCTATACTTTTACCTAAAGCTAATGCTAGAGGTGAAGTAATATTCTCATATTTATCTGACTCAAATATTTCACGTAAATAAATTATCTCTCTATTATTATTAGGGACTTCAATGCCTACAGTAGATTTACCTGGCATACGGTCAATACGAACAGATTCAGCTTCTAAAGCTAGGCAAAGGTCTTCGGTTAAACCAGTGATACGACTATATTTAACACCTGGGTCTGGCTTAAATTCAAAAGTAGTAACAACTGGCCCAGGACTAATAGCAGTAACTTCACCAGTGACAGAAAATTCCTTAAATTTTTCTACAAGAACATGGGCGCGTTCTCGCAAATCTTCATCGGCTTGAAATTGTTTTGCTGCTGGTGTAGCTAACATATCAAAACTAGGAAGTTCATAAGTTGGCAAAGGAGAAAAAGCAATAGATTTAGAAACTTTAGAAACTACTTTGGAAGCTATAGGAGTAGGGATATTTTGTTCATCTGTATTAACTCGACGGTTAATTACAATTTCACCATTTTCATTACTAGTAGAATTGCTATTATCATTGCCTAAATAACTGATTTCTTCTTGTTCAAAACTCTTTTGAACAATAGCTGATTTAGCAATAGCTGGTGCTGTATCTTGCTGTGATTTTGGAACTCGTGCAGGCTGTTGAGGGACACGGGCAGTATCACTAGGTCTTCTAACAGGATTAACAACAGGTTCACCGGCATTTTGAGTAACAATATGTGCTTGATTTATTACTAAATCTGGTAAAGGGGCTAGTGCGCCACTTAAGGAAAACTCCTCTAAAGTTTCAATTCTTTGGTCATCCCCATAAACTAATCTATGTAATTCTGCTAAATCAGGTTGGGCTTTATTACCATAAACAAAATTATTTGCTTCAATATTTTGTTTTACTGCATTTCTCACAACTCCAACAGGTTCAACAACTGCACTTGCAGTTTTTTGCACTGTAGCAACAGGTACTCTATTGTTTTCAATAGTTGCAACAGAACTAGCAGCAGTTTTTATTTTGCCATTAACTTGGGCGTTAATTGGGGATTTTTTATTTACTTCAATAGCATTAGTGCTAAGGTTTTCTTCAGTAATTTTTATTTTTTCCTCTTTTAAGCGGGATGTTCTTTCTTTTTCACGTTTAAGAGCTTCTTCTTGCCTTAGCTGTTGACGGAGTTTTTCCCTATCTTCCTTAGCTTTTTTCTGTGCTAAACGATGCTCTTTCCGGCTAGAACGAATAGCAAAAACTTTCTCTTTAGTCGCTAAATTTTTTTCTCTTAAATAAATAGTAAAAGCATTAAACCCGCTTATCATTGCTTTTACTCCAGTGCTTTCTAGAACAGCATTAACAGATAGTTCAGTAATTAGCATTAAGGCAAATACTAGCAAAACTATTAGGGCAATACCTGTGCCAGTTTTATTTAGTTGAGTTTCAAGAAGTTGTGCTATTAGAGTACCTACTGCACCGCCAAATTGTACATTTTCACGATAAAAAGGCATTTGTGGCAGACTAAAAAGACCTGCTATTGATAATAGAATCAATAATAACCCTATAAATCTACGATGTAAAATTTGATCTCTCGTAGTCGTAAAGTCCGCCAACCTAGAGTAGTTAGCAGCACTGGCACTAAAAAGGCAGATAAGCCAAATATTTGAAATAAAAAGTCAGCTATCCAAGCACCTAAACTACCAATCCAATTAGCTGCTTGTTCACGCTCAGAAACTACATTCCAAGATGGATCTTGTGGATCATAAGAAAATAAACTAAGTATCACCGTGAGACTAAAGGCTAAAAGCACAATTCCTATTGCTTCATTAAAACGAGTTGGTGCTTTTTCAATACTCATTGAATTATTTGTTGCTGTTTGCATAACTAGAAATATTACTAAAAGTTATAAAAAATAAGTTGGCTTATTTTTAGCTTATTTACTTAGGCTAAATATAATAGTAAAAATTCTGCTATATTTTAACCTTTAAGCACTTAGGGTTATTAGTGGTATTAAAGGGTATCACTTTTTATAAAAAAAAAGCAATGCAAAACTGGGATTAAAGGTAAGCCAAAAATAGTATAAATTTTAATTACTTGAATAACAATTGCTTAGAAATTACTTCAACTATTTTAGAGTTAGATCTATTCTTTAAAGTAGATGTCAGATACTAATTTTTATGCTACTTTATTTGAAACACTCAACATTTAACCTTAATCTTAAAAAACATGTCAATTTTAATTGCAGAAGATAATGTTGCACAAAGACATTATCTTAGAGAACTACTAGAAAGAGAATTTTCCAGTAACGGCCCAATTTTTGAGGCTGCGGACGGAGAAACTACAGTTACTTTAACCTTAAAACATAGACCTAACTTATGTATTTTAGATATTCAAATGCCAGGGCTTTCTGGGGTAAAAGCAGCACGCTCGATTTGGCGTAGTTTCCCAGCAGCTAGAATTATTTTCTGGACACAATTCCCACATGAAATTTATATCAATGAAATTCGCAAAATAGTTAAAGCCGTCGAACCTCCACCAGCTTATGGATTTATCCATAAAAATAATCCTGACTCCCGGTTTTTACGTTTTATCGCTGCTGTTTTAGAAGATGGTGCAGATATGATTGATCCTGCATTTAAGGACTCTTTTAAGCAGCCTTTGTTGACTGAATTTGAAGCAGAAGCACTTTATTATTTAGCCCTAGGATTATCTAATTGGGCAATTGCTCGTAAGTGTAGCTTATCACAAAGAGGTGTAGAAAGTCGTTTGGCAACGCTTTATGAAAAGCTATTTGTAACAATTTCTGAAGGTACACCAAATGAAGCCTATGATAAATTAGTTTATAATATGCGTACTCGTGCTTTTTTTGAAGCATTAAGACGAGGGTTAATTAATAGTGATGAGTTAGAAAAAGCCTCTAAAGATTTGGACGCTTGGTTAGATCGTGACCGCAAGCGTTTTTCAGAAGAACAAAAACGTAGTTAAAATTTTTGCTATGACTTTTAGCAGTTTATCTAGTTTAGTAAAAAAATTGCAGCAAGTAATATTTCTATTTTTTTTACTATTTATCTTTCTAACCACTACAAAACTTTATACTTATGGACAGGAAGAAGAAAAATTACCGGTCTTGTCTCCTTCCGCACTTAATTTACATAAATGGGGTGCAATAACGCTTTTTCATGGATTGCCTTCTAATCATGTTCGTGCAATTGCTCAAGATTTAGATGGAATCTTATGGTTTGGAACAGATAGCGGTTTAGCTAGATATGATGGCCGCCGTACAGAAAAAATAGTAAATAGCAGTCTTCCTAGTGAAAAAGTTTCTGTCCTAACTCTAACTACAAATGGTGAGTTATGGATAGGAACAGATTTAGGTGCAGTACGCCTAATTAATAATGAATTTCAACCTATTTTACCTACAGCTAATTACTCTATAACTTCTATTATAAATCCAAAGCCTGACCAAGTAATTTTAACTAGTTTAGAAGGTGTTATTTTTATTTGTAGCTTAAATGGAGCTAAAACAGAGGTTAAAACCATTGGGCCCAAGGATAATCCATTACTTGAAATTGCTAAAGATAGTCCATTACCAATAACTAGTGCGATTTTTTTGGATAATTCCTTAATAATTTCCACTCGTGGCCGAGGATTATTAAAAATTGTTGGTAGAGATATAAAAGAAATACCTTTACGGCCTCGTAGCTTTTTTATAGAGAAAATTGCTAAAAATAAAAATGGTATTTTACTTGCTACTCAAACAGGCAAAGAAGATAGCGGACTATTAGAAACTAGCAATTTATCCATAGCCCAAAAACTTACTGCAACAACCGGAACAGTTAGCGATATTAGTATTTCATCTGACGAAGATATTTGGGTTGGTACAAACCAAAAAGGAGTATTTCATTTTAGAGATGGTCGAGAAGTAGAAAGATTTTCTTTTGAAAATAGCGGTGGTGGACTGCAATCAAATCAAGTTTATAGTGTTTTTATTGATCGTGAAAAAGTTATGTGGTTTGGCACAGATCGCGGAGTTTGTCGCTATGATCCTAATAGCCCACATGGAGAAAAAATAACTGATCAAGCACAAAATAATTTTATTCGCATCTTTTACAAAACTGCAAATGGTCAACTTTGGTCAGGCTCAAACGCTGGTTTATTTACTAGAGAAATTAAAAATATAGGTTGGCAGCAAATTCTAGCGTTAGGAAATCGGGCTATTCATTCGGTTTATGAATGGGAAAATAATTTATTTATTGGTACTTCTAATGGCTTATTTACTAGTAGTTTAGACAAAGAAGGAAAATATAAAGAATTTGCTCAACTAAGCGAAAATTTTGTAGATATAAATGACACAAATGTTGCTAATGAAAGAATTAGAGCTATTTGTCAATTTAAGAATAAAATTTATTTAGCTAATTTTGAGAAAGGTTTAGAAGTTTTAGAAAATAATCAACGTAAGCTGATTTGGCCTTTAGACAAGCAAATGTCTAAAGAAAAAGAAGTTATCTCCTTATCTGCTGATCAAGATAGACTTTGGATTGGTACAACTAATGCTGGTTTGTTCTTTTTTGATGGTCAGGCACTAACATCTGTCAAATTAAATCTAGCTACTAATCCAATTCGAGCTATTTTATCAGAAGATAATCAACTTTGGATTGGTACAGATAATGGACTTTACCAATATAAAAACAATCAACTAAATCTAATTATTAAAGATATTGAAGTTTGGGCATTATATATTAGTCAAAATAATTCTTTGTGGTGTGCTACACGAGGAAAAGGATTATTTAAGATTACTAATACTAATTGGAATGGAATTACTTATAGTCGTTTTGGCAATGAACATGGCATTCCTTCTGATAGTGTATTTAGCGTTTTTTCAGAGCTTAACAATGATGAAGAAGCACTTTGGATAGGTACTAATCGAGGAGTGGCAGAATATAAACCAGGAAAAACTCCTCCTATACTTCGTTTAACTAGAATTTTAGGCAGCCAAATTTACCCTTTAGATAGCATTTCTAGGGGCTTAAACTTAGATTATCCGCAAAATAGTTTGGTTATAGATGTTGCAGCTATTAGTAGTCGTACTTTTTCAGAACAATTTCAATATTTATTTTTACTTTTTGATAGTAAAGAAAAGCTTCTTAAACAAAGATTAAGTAAAGACTCACAGTTTTTAACAGAAAATCTCTCGCATGGTACTTATAAAATAGAAATTCGCGCCTATAGCAACACTTTAATAGACTCAAAACCTGTCACTTTATATTTTACTGTTGCCCAGTCGCCATTCCCCTGGACAACACTTTCACTTTCTATTTTACTTATTTTAGCTTTACTCGCGCTTTGGTGGGGCTATCACCAAAATGTTAAGCTTTTTAGTACCAACAAAGCTTTAGCTAATGCTAATCAACAGCTTGCAAAAACTCGTCTCCAACTTGCAAGCGAGACAGAAAACGAACGTCAACGTATTGCCCGCGACCTTCATGATCAAACCTTATCAGACTTGCGCCAACTTTTAATGATGACCGACCAATTACCAAAAGAAAGTATTGATAAAAACCGCTCTTATTCAAGTATTTTTCGTGTTGAAATAGAGTCTATTTCAACAGAAATTCGTAGGATTTGTGAAGACCTTAGCCCATCAGTATTAACTAATGTAGGTTTAACCGCAGCCCTAGAATGGTCATTAACCGAAGCTGTAGCGCATCTACCAAAAGATAAAAAATTTGAATATCAATTCAATTGCAGTGATGATTTAGAAGATAAATTAACTTTTGACTCAGCAACTCAAATCCAAATATATCGCATTATACAAGAAGCTATTAGCAATATTTGTCGTCATGCACAGGCAACAAACGTTTCTTTAACTATTGATATTACTAAAGCTAATTTATTTATTGTTACTTTAACTGATGATGGTTGTGGTTTTAAGGTAGGAACAAAAACTGGTCGTGGATTAAGTAATATTTCTTCGAGAGCTAGCTTAATTGAAGCAGAAATTTCATGGCAAACTAACTTACCAAAAGGAACGCTTTTCACTCTAAGAAAACAAAATTAATAGTTAAATTGATCTAAAATAAATAATAATTAAAGTTATTATAGCTAATAATAACACTATTGTAGCTTTAATTAGTATTTTTTCTAGGTTGGTATTTTTTCCCTGTACAATAACGTTTGGTTTTACTTCTAACACTTGCGGGGTTTGTTGTATTAGAGGTTGGACTTTATCAACTTTATTATCAACTTTATCAATAGTTGCATTTGTTAAATTTCTATTTGTAACTTCAGCATTAGATTCTACAACTTCTTTCTTTTCTGTTTCAGGAGCAAACATTTCTGTAGTTAGTTCAGGAAAAGCAACAAATTCACTATTTGTTTTTTTAACAACAGGTTCGATTTGTCCATCAGGATATTTATTAACTACTTCTTCAAAAGCTCTAATAAATTCGTCTGCGCTTTGATAACGTTCTTTTGGATTATAAGCTATAGCCTTTTTTATAACTGGATCAAAAGCTTCAGGAATAAAAGAATATTTTCTAGAAAGCTCTATAGGCGTATTTTTTATCTTTGAGGTCAAAATATCATTTACATTAGTACTATTAATAGGCAAATTCCCTGCAAGCATTTCATAAACCATAGTTCCCAAAGCATAAATATCAGACATTGGGCCAATAGGATCTTCCATCAATTGTTCTGGAGACATATAATGGGGTGTACCAAATACTTCACCAACTAAAGTTAAACTACTTGAATCTGTTAAACCATCTGATTCCAACATTTTAACAATTCCAAAATCTACTAATTTAACTATAATCTCATCGCCTTTTTCTTTTACTAATACATTAGAAGGTTTTAAGTCTCTATGTAAAATACTATGTATATGTGCTAATTCCAAAGCTCCTGCTAAGGGTTTAGCAATTTTTAAGCAGTGTTTTGGTTTTAGAGGTAACTTCCCTTCTAAATAATCGTCTAAAGGTTCACCATCAACAAACTCCATAACCATAAATAAAAACTTTTCTGGAGTTTCTCCAAATTCATGAACTTTAACAATATTTGGGTGTGATAGCATCCAGCAAATTTGTGCTTCTCTTTGAAAGCGTTTAACAAATACAGAGTCACGGGATAAATTAGGGGAAATTATTTTTATAGCAACTTCTTCACCTGAATGAATATCAGTAGCACGAAAAACCGATCCCATACCACCAACACCAATTTTTTTCTCTAGTTTATAAGTATTATTTAACTCTTTACCTATTAAACTATCAAAAAATTGCTCATCTATGACAGATTTATTTTCTAGTGTAGCCATAATTAATTTATTCTACTACAAGGGGCATTATTATAATCTCTAGTTCTTAATAAGGACTTTGAATAGTTAAAAGTTTTTTGTCGATTTTATAACAGATTAACTAATTGATGTTTTATTTGATAAATTTTTATTGTAAGTAATATGTAAGCAAAGTAGAAAAATAGTAAATAATAAATCCGCTTAACTATATATTAAATATGCTAGCTAAGACAAGCTTTTAAGTTATAATTTCTATTCTCTGTCAAATACCTAATAAATATATTTCTTTAATTTTTACAAACTTAATTGGAAGATAGATTTATGAAATCACTTATTTATTTAGTTTTTTGTTTATTTTTCTTTTTTCCTAATCTAGCAAATGCTCAAAGCAAACAATTAGATATAAATTACACCGTTAAACTAGCTAGTATTGAAAATCAACTTTTTCATATCAGCACAGAAGTAAAAAATATCTCTCAAGATAAATTAGAGATTTCTCTACCTGTTTGGACTCCTGGTTGGTACACAATAGAAAATTATGGCAAAAATATTTTACGCTTTCGTGTAACTAATGACAAAGGCGAAGTAGTTTCTTACCAAAGAACACTTAAACAAACTTGGGTAGTAAACACCAGTAAAATTAACTCTATAAAAATAGATTTTGATTATCAGGCTACAGTTTTAGCACTTAATCAAGCAAAAATCTCATCAGATTTTGCTTTTTTTACTGGTATTCAACTATTTTTACAAGTTGGTAAGCAAAGAAACACGCCTGCAACAGTGCATTTTGATATTCCTGATGGATGGAATATTATTTCAGCACTAAAAGAAACTTCTAACCCAAAAGTGTTTACTGCTTCAGACTATGACACTTTAGTAGATTCTCCTACACAGTTTGGAAAATTTGATTTAACCCGTTTTCAAGTAGCAGGAAAACCTCATTATTTTGTAGCAACTCCAGCAGGAACATTTTCTAAGGAAAAAACAGAAAAGTATGTCCAAATGCTAAGTAAAATGGTATTAGCACAAAAAGACATTTTTGGTGATTTACCTTATGAAAAATATATTCATTTTTACTTTTTTCAACGTCCAGAATCTAATGCAGGTGGAGCTTTAGAGCATTCTAATTCTTATGTTGCCTTTGCTGCTGCTGGTTCGTTAACTACACCAGAAAATTTAATTGGTACAGCTTCACACGAATTTTTTCATGTTTGGAATGTAAAAAAAATTCGTCCAGTAGAAATGTGGCCTTATGATTATTCTAAGGAAAATGAAACTCCCCTTTTATGGGTATCTGAAGGTTTTACTAGCTACTATGGCCCATTGGCCCTGTATCGTGCTGGTATTTATGATCAAAAAACTTTTTTAGGTATTTTAGCTAATCTAGCAACAAATATAGAAAATAATGAAGCCCATAAATATATATCACCTGCTGAATCTTCTGTATCAACCTGGCTAGGTTATGATACAAGACTAGCTTTTGAAATTTCCTACTATACAACAGGAGCTAATTTAGCAGCTTTGTTAGATTTATCCATCCGTCATGATACAAAAGGAAAAGCTAGCTTAGATGATGTGATGCGCACACTTTACCAAGATTTCTACAAGAAAAATAAAGGTTTTTCTACCAATGATTTAATCCAAGTTATCAGCAATATCACTAGCAATAACTATCAAGATTTCTTTCAAAAATATGTCTTTGGTATTGAAACAATCCATTATGAAAAATTTTATAAATATGCAGGTCTTAGCCTAGAGCAAAACACTATAAAATTTCCTGTTTTAGGTGTAAATACTGCTATAACCAATACAGGAGAAATTCAAATTACAGATGTAATTCCTAACACTCCAGCAGCAACAGCAGGATTATTAAAAGGTGATATTTTGTTATTAATTGATGAAGTAGAGCCACAACGCCGACTTAGAGAAGTATTCCAATATTTAGCAGGAAAAATTGACCAAGAAGTAAAAGTAAGAATTAAACGAGAAGGCAAGGAAAAAAGCCTTAATCTTAAGGTTGGCTCTCAAGAACAAACAAGCTTTCAAATTACAGAAATGCAAGAACCCTCAACAGAACAATTAAAGCTTAGAACTGCTTGGCTACCTCCCACTAGCAAAACAGCAAACCAGGCAGGTAATTAAAAAATATAAATTTTCAAATAAATTAAAGAGGCAAAACTAAACATGCAATTATTAGAACTACTAGAATCACACTCAGTTAAAACTGTACATGACACATTAGGAATTAAGGTTGAAGAAATAGATCCAAAACGCGTGGTGATTTCTATGGCTGTTACAGAACATGTTCACCAATTTACTAGAATTTTGCGATGGAGGTGTTTCTGTTGTTTTGGCTGAGTCTGCCGCTTCCATTGGTGCTGCTGCCAATACAGATTTAAGCCAAAATATACCTGTTGGTGTAGAAATAAATGCTAATCATTTACGCTCTATTTCTCGTGGGACAATTACAGCCATAGCAACTCCTGTACATATTGGTGCTAAATTAATGGTCTGGCAAGTAGAACTTCGAGATCAAAAAAACCGGCTAGTATGTGTCTCACGCTGTACTTTGATGTTAAAACCAGGTAATGCTCTTAAACTAGCACGTGGTGAAGCTTAAGATTTTCAATATTTTTATCATAAGAGGAAAAAGTTTTGAGTGATCAGATTCTTATCCAAGGTAAAAGAACGGCTGATAAATTAACCCAAGTTAAAGTTACTCCTACTTTAATTATTGGTGTTGGTGGTACGGGCGGCGATGTACTACTACGTATTCGCAAACGTTTTTTTGAAAAATATGGATTGCTAGAAAACTTCCCTATTATAAATTACCTGTGGATTGATACAGACCTAACAGAAAAAGATGTAGGAGCGCGGCTATTTTCTGACCAGGTAAAATTTACCCAAGCAGAAAAAGTAATGGCTATTATTCCTGATACAGCCCGCATTACCAATGACTTAAACCAATATCCTCATATTAAAAGCTGGTTTTACGAAGGCTTAAACAAGCTAGGAACAATGACCGAGGGAGCAGGTCAAATTCGCGCTTATAGCCGGTTAGGTTTTTTTGAGCATTATCACACCATCCGCCAAGCTATTCAAAAAGCAGGTGAACGCATTCGCAATGTTGAAAATATGAAGCTAATGCTAGACCGGCATGGAATGGAAGTTGAAGGCTCAAACCGCTTTAATGTTTACCTGGTTTCTTCGGTTGCAGGTGGTACGGGGAGCGGAATGTTTTTAGATGTAGCTTTTCTGGTCAAAGATATTTTTGCTGGTCAACCTGTTACTAGTGTTGGTTTTTTAGTGCTACCAAAACTTTTTGGAACAGAAGTTCCAAGAGTTTTTGCTAATAGTTATGCTGCATTAAAAGAGCTATAGCATTATAGCTTTGAAAACCATTTTAATGTTGAATGGCCCGATAGGATGCAAAGAAATATTGCTCCACCTGCATTTAATTATTGTTACTTAATTGATAATATGAATACAGCCGGCAAAACTGTAGATGCAAACTCTAAAACGCTGATTTTCAACATGTTAGCTGACAATATTTTCAAAGATTTTTCCCAAGGTGAGTTTGCTGGTTATAAACGAGGTGTAAGAGTTAACCTAGACCAATTTTTAGTTGATGAATTTGCTTTTAAGCACTTAGACGAACATGGTCGGACGATCATTGACCAAAAGTTTATTTGTCGTTATTCATCCCTTGGTTTAGCTTCTGTAACTGTCCCGCTAGATAGAATTAAATTAGCTTGTGCTTATAAATTAGCGGCAGAAGTTGTTGATCAATGGGGAAATATTTCTGGGACTGGTTATAACGCTGGTACTATTACTCAATATGTTTTAGATAAATTTTTGCCCCAAGCAAATCTTTATGAAGGCACTGCAACTAGACAAGGAACATCTGAACAACGCCATGATTTTCTTCGTCCGCTAGTTGATGATGGTTCTAATCAAAGTCGTTCTTTAGATTCTGTAATTTCTCGTTGGGCTAGTGAAACCGCCCGACAAGCTCAAGACGGCGTTCCAGAACAAAAACGCCAAAGTCTAAAACAATTCTTTAGCGCAGCCCTAGAAGCCGAATTAGTTAAGTTAGAAGCTGAAAATAAAAGCCCAGACCCACAACAATGGGGAGATTATGCCCGTATTATTCACTTCAATAAACAGCAATTAATTGAACAAGGCCGCCAAGCTGTTGAGCGAGAAATAGCTAAAGTAATTAACCAGCAGCATCAAAGCGTAGGTTATGCTATTGATGTGCTAAATCAAGTTTCTTTTGTTCTTACTGACAAGGCCCATAATTACCGCGCCCAATTTCTAGCAGATAGCGAAGAGCTAGCCCGACGAATTGAGCGTTCTACTCGTGCAATTAATTCTCTGCTAGCTGAAATTGCAACTCATGAACGTCGTAGCAATTGGGATGGGCGCAAATCCATTATTATTCGCTATGACATTACTCGTTTTGAAAAACTCGTCCAAGAACACTTAAAAAATATTCTTCATCGTCGCGTCCGTTTAGCTGCTGCAAATGTTGTTGATGAGCTAGTTAAACACATTGGAGCAATTAATAAACTAGATAGCGGTCAAGTAAATACTGAAGGCTTAATTGGTAGAATCTACACTTTAGGTAGCGATTTACTTAATCTAAAAAAAGGCTTGCTTGCCAAATACGACTATTTTTCAGATGTCCCAAGCCAAGAACTTTCCCTGCTACTTTATAGCCGAGAAGATATAGAACAAAAATTCTATCCTAAATATTTAGGCAGTCCAGACAGCGCAAGTAAAAAAGTGTCTGATGTTGGCGACCAGGTTTTACAAAAACTTGGTGCTACTGTAATGGATTTGCCGCGTAAAGTCTCAGCCGAAGGTTTAGCCAGCGTTGAAGAACAAATAGTTAATCTTACTGGCAGTGTTTTTACTGATTTAGGACGTGATTTTAATGTAGTAGAAGCTTTATGGGATAAATTTAAGCGTACTGAAGACCGAGAAGCACAACTTCGCCTAGTTTATGATAATGCTAAGTTTTGGCTTCATGGAGGTGGACAACAAAGAAGTTTTCGCTTAACCAATGAGCGCAACCGCTTATTAATTGGGCTTCCTCAACGTGCCGATGCTACAAATTTACAAGAGCTAAAGCGACTCTTAATAAATAAAATTCCTTTGCCAGGCGATCCTAGCCCTTCTATTTTTTCACTTCCTGAAACAGCAGAAATTGTTTTTTATAATGAAACAGGTGGCATTCCAATAAATTTTGCTGATGAAATTCTAAATATGAAACTCCATTATCAAAACCTTCATCTAGTGGAAGAACTTCATATTAACCGTTACGAAACAAAATTTAATGATATCGTGGTGCTAGATGATCAAGGTCGTAAAACTTTAGAAGAAGCTCATGAGTGTTTTCTAGTAGGTGTAATGCTGGATTGTATTCAAGCAGTCACTGATGGTAAACGGATTGTTTATCAATATACAGAAATGATTGGATTAAATGAACAACGGCGAATGCTTGGAGTAGAAACCAAGGCTTTACTTGAATTGCAGCGTGACCAAAGAGTAAGAGAACAATTAGTTTATCAGGCAAGAAGTCGCCGAGAATGGGTTAAACAAAGTAATCAACATTTATTACAATACTACGCTTTGCTCTCTTGGTATTACAAAAATATTTATCCAGAACAAGAAATTATTGGCCCTGATGGTGCTTCTTATTGCGAACAATCCACTATGTGTAGAACTATAGTAAAAGAGCTTAGTCTAGTAGAACATTCAATTAGTCAAACTATGGACTTACGTTCTTTTCAACTCCAAGCACGTCAGCAATTAGCACAACTAGAGTCTTTTACTAAAAAGCTACCTGATGGCAAACGAGCAATAGTTTTTGATCATGTTCATGCATAAAAGTCATTAAATAAATTGCAGGATACAATTTTAGGAATATTGGTGTATTGAGGTAAGGTTTTATGGGTAGTGTAGAAAAAGATTTTGCTGGAACAGAACGCTTTGAAATTAGACAACGCTTAGGCTCAGGTGGCTTTGGCGTGGTTTATGAAGCTTTTGACCGAGAACGTAATGCCCCTGTAGCACTTAAAACTTTACATAATAGCGATTCAGAAGCAATTTATCGTTTTAAGCAAGAGTTTCGTGCCTTAGCAGACATTACCCATAGAAACTTAGCTGCACTTTATGAACTAATTTGTGAGGGGGATCAATGGTTTTTTACCATGGAATTAGTTCAAGGAGTAAACTTTCTTAGATATATTCGAGGAGATGCAACGGTAAAGCCTGATGGAGGAAAACGAGCAACAGCAGCAAGAAAAGTAGAAACAGAAACTCTAACTATGTCTGACCCTACACATAATTTTCCAGCTAACTTAGCTTCTATAGCTTTTTCGCCTGCCATAGCTAAAAAAACTCCAACTAAAGCATTAACCACAAAACTAGTTAAAGAATTAGTCCCACCCTGCATAATTGATTTAGAGCAGTTAAGAGATTTAATAAGACAACTAGCTATGGGAGTTATGGCACTGCACTCAGCAGGAAAATTACACCGAGACTTAAAACCTTCTAATGTTTTAGTAACTAAGGAAGGTAGAGTTGTTATCTTAGATTTTGGCCTAGCAATAGAGTTAAGCCGAAAAAGCAGCAATGAACAAGCTTCTAGAGTAGTTGGAACACCTCAATTTATGTCACCTGAACAAGCTTGCGGAATGCCTGGAACAGAAGCAAGTGATTGGTATAGTTTTGGTGTAATGCTTTTTCAAGCTTTGACTGGTCAACTTCCCTTTACTGGCTCATCAGCAGAAATAATGCTAAAAAAACAACGCCGTGAACCACTCCCACCAAGCGATCTAGTTTCTGGCGTGCCAAGAGATTTAGACGAAATTTGCATTGATTTACTTAGGCGACTGCCAGAAGATCGGCCAAAGGGTAAAGAAATCTTAAAACGCATTTTTACTGGTCATACTTCAGATCTTAGAAAAAGCCTAACTCAGCTAACCCAACTTTCTCCAATTGAATCTCTTCCCTTTGTTGGTCGTGAAGAACTTTTAAATAATTTGGATGAAGCCTTCTTAAAGATGAAAGAAGGAAAAGGTGTAACAGTTCTAGTGCATGGAGGTTCTGGTTTAGGTAAAAGTGCGTTGGCACGCCATTATATTGATGCAATTCAATCACTTGAAGCAAAAGCATTAGTGTTATCTGGCCGCTGCTATGAGCGTGAATCTGTCCCCTATAAAGCTCTAGATAGCATTGTTGATGCTCTAAGTCGTTATCTTAAAGGGCTTACACCAAATGAGTTAGAAGCTATTTTGCCTCATGATGTACTTGCTTTAGTTCGCTTATTCCCTGTTTTAAGACAGCTAGAAGTTGTTGCTGCTGCACGCCGTCGAATACTAAATAGCCCTGATACTAGGGAACTTCGCCGCCGTTCTTTTACTGCGCTACGTGAATTATTAGTTAGGCTAGCAGACCGTGAAATGCTAGTAATGTTTATTGATGATCTTCATTGGGGAGATGCTGATAGTGCTGCTTTGATGGCAGAATTGCTGCGCCATCCTGAGCCTCCAGCAATATTTTTAATTGCTACTTACCGAAGCGAAGAAACAGAAACTAGCCCAATGTTAAAAGAGCTTCTAGCTTTTTTGGCAGACCATAACTATAAGTTAGAAGTACGTAAGCTAGAAGTAGGAGAATTAAGCCTAGATGAGGCTGAAGAATTAATTTATGCACTGCTAGAAGATAAAGAAACAATTGCACCAGAAAAAATTAAAAAAATTGCTCGTGAATCTAAAGGAAACCCTTATTTTATAGATGAATTAGTTAGGTTTGAGTTAACAGAAAAAGAAAAGAAAAAGAGCAAAAATATTAGTGCTGAATTAAAGTTAGTTGAAACAATAGTTAGCCTAGATAATATAGTTGAAGCTAGATTTGCAAGTATTTCCCCTTCAGCAAAAGAATTTTTGCAATTAATTGTAGTTAATGGTAGCCCAATAGAAGTTGAAGTAATTCGCCGAGCAATACAATTAGGTGCTGAAGAGCCTATGGTAATGGCAACTTTACGATCTGCTAGGCTAATTCGTGTCCGACGAACCCCACAAGGTGACACCGTAGAGCCTTATCATAATCGCATTAGAGAAATAATTTTATCTAAGTTAACTCCTGAAGAGTTAAAAAATTATCACTTAAAGCTTGCTTTGGCCCTAGAAGCAACACAATGTCAAGATGCTGAAGTACTAATGGCTCATTTTCGTGATGCTGGAGATTTGGAAAATACCATTAAATATAGCGAACTAGCCGCAGAACAAGCTATTGAGGCATTAGCCTTTGATCGAGCAATTCAACTTTATAGGTTTATTATTGATTCACTTTCTAATTATGAGGATAAAAAACAGCCTACTTGGGTAAAACTAGGTGATGCTCTTGCAAATGCTGGTCATGGACTAGAAGCAGCACAAGCTTATTTGGCAGCAGCAGAAAAAGCAGAGTCTACCCAAAAGCTTACTTTACAACGACTTGCAAGCGAGCAGTTTTTAGTTAATGGCTATGTTGACCAAGGTGTAACTATTTTGCAAGACCTTCTTAAAACCTTAGATATAGGCTTTGCTAAAACTCCACAAAGAGCTTTTTTTTCTGCTTTCTTGAGACGCACTTACTTAAAAGTGCGTGGTTTAAGTTTTCAAGAACGAGAAGCTAATGACTTATCAGACGAAGATTTAGCAAAAGTTGATACTCTATGGTCAGTAACAATTGGATTAACATTTGTTGATCCAGTACGAGCAGCAGATTTTCAAGTTAGGCATTTGTTGTATGCGTTGAACTTAGGTGAACCATACCGAGTAGCAAGAGCTATTGCTTTAGATGTTATTCATTCAGCAAGCGCAGGTGGACACGCTAAAGAAGAGACCGAAAAACTAGTTCAAACTGCTTTAGCTTTAGCTGAGCGAATACACCACCCACACGCTTTAGGTGTAGCAACTTTAACTGCTGGCGCGGCAGCTTATTTTGTAGGCAATTGGGCAAAAGCTAAGGAGTTGTTAGAACGTGCAGAAACAACACTACGAGAAAATTACACTAGAATTTTCTGGGAGTTAGATGTAATTCAAATCTATTTATTACGCTCATTATATTTTATGGGCGAGATAAAAGAGCTTATTCACCGCTTGCCGCCGCTGTTAAGAGATGCTAAAGAACGTGGTGATTTATCTGCGATTACGCTACTACATACACGCTACTATATTATAAATTTGGCACAAGATAGCGTTTTAGATGCTAAAAAAGGGCTTAATTTAGCTATTAAGCAATCTTCGCAGGAAAGTGATTTTCAATTACAACATTACTGGGAGTTATTTGGAGAAATAGAAGTAGCTCTTTATAGTGGAGATGTTCAGCAAGCTTGGCAAAAATTAAATGACTGCTGGCAAAGCTTAAACAAGTCTTTACTGTTTAGAATCCAAGTTTTTCTTATTGAAACCTACCATTTACACGCCCGTGTAGCCCTAGCAATGGCGCAAACTATTGATAACAATGAAGAATTTTTACGTCAAGCACAACAAGATATAAAAAGAATTGAGCAAGAAAAAATGTCTTGGGGCAATGCTTTAGCTGGCTTGATACGAGCTAGTTTAGCTACAATGCGCCGAGATAATAAAAAAGCTATTGAATTATTGGCTGAAGCAGAAGTCATTTTTGATAGTTTAGAAATGTCACTTTATTCTGCTGCTGCTAGATATAACCGAGGACTTTTAATGAACAGTCCTCAAGGTCAAGAACTAAGTAAGGATGCTAGTACTTGGATGATTGATCAAGAAATTAAAAACCCTGCACGAATGGCAGCTATGCTAGCTCCGGGCAAATGGCAATAATTCTATATTTCTATTTTGCTTATGAATGAGCTAACAGCAAAACTAACTGAGCAAATAAAAAACACTGGTGCTATTACCTTTTACGAGTTTATGCACACAGCACTTTATCATAAAAATTTAGGCTATTATTTTAATGATAAAGAAAAAATTGGTGTGCGTGGCGATTATTACACCTCAGCAAACGTTGATGCTAGCTTTGGAGCATTGCTAGCTAAAGAATGTTTACGGCTTTATAAACAATTAGATTCTAACTCCCAGAAAATCAATATTTTAGAAATAGGTGCTGGCACCGGACAACTTGCTTTTGATATTATTTATAGTTTAATTACAGAAAATAATTTTCCTCAAAATAATATTCAATACACGGTTTGCGAAATCAGCCCCACAATGCAAACACTACAAAAAGAAAAACTTGCTCCATTTCTAGGCCAGGTTAAATGGTTAAATTACAATGAGTTACAAGAAAATCCTCAAACAGCAATTATTATTGCTAATGAAGTTGTGGACGCTTTTGCAGTTCACAAAGTGCAGTTTTCCAAAGGTAAGCTAGAAGAGCTTTACTTAAATAGCGATGGCGTGAGCTTAAAACCCTTTTGGCAAAAGGCTAAAACGGCTGAACTAGAAGAATACTTAAGAAAATTAAAAATTGAATTAATAGAAAATCAAGTAATTGAAATCAATTTAGACGCTATTAAATGGCTTAAAACCCTTGTTAACTCTTTAATAGAAGGCTTTATCATTATTATTGACTATGGTGATTTGTCAGATCATCTTTATAGCCCAGAAAATTTAACAGGAACAATAAAATGTTTTTCTAAACATAAACTTAACTCTCAAGTTTTTGAAAATATTGGAGAACAAGATATCACTTCTGGTGTAAATTTTTCTGCATTAATTTATTATGGACAAGAATTTGGGCTAGAAAACTTGGTTTTTACTAGGCAAGCAGATTTTTTAATTAAGTTAGGTTTACTAGAACGGCTAGAGCAATTAATAACACAAGATCCTGATAGTTTTAAGTCATTAAAAACTCGACTGGCATTAAAAAACTTCTTTATACCTGGTGGCATTAGTGATCATTTCAAAGTGCTAGTCCAGAAAAAATCAAAAGAAATTAAATATAAGTTACAAAAATAAAAAGGCAGCCTCGAAAGACTGCCCCTTATTCACCTTCACCAAACAAAATTTAGAAAGAAATTCTTGAACTACCACCTACTGCATTAGTAATTACTAATTCATTTTTAGCTTTACTAAGGTTTAATTGCTTACGACTTCCTCGAAGATCAAGCTTATCTTCTGATTTGTTCATCATTAAGCTTGTTACATCTTTACCATTAATTGTTACTTTAGTGTCATCATCAAAACCACGACCATTAATTGTTAAAACTTGTTTTTGATAACTAACACTACCTGCAACTATTTGCATAGTGCTTCTAACATTTTCTGAAAGTTTAACAAAACGGACATTAGAAGAAGCGTCAGAAAAAGTGCTAATTAATAAATTACCATCTTTATCAGCAGATACCCTACCACCAAAACCACTTAGGGTTGCTTGTGAAACTGGCCCGCCATCACCTTTAGCTATAGATTCATCACCGCTAATAAAGTTAGAAATAACGTTTGTTTGTGAATCAACCCGCCAAATGCGTTGAGTAGTTCTAAATGATTGAGGGTCAAAATCAACTGCACTAATAAACAAGTCTCCATCTGCGCCAATACTTACATTAGAAACAAAACCTAGTCCAGCATTAGTAGCTAGTCCACCTTCACCGCTAAAGCGTGTTTCCCCATTTCCAGCAACCGTAGTAATAATATTGGTTTTAGCATCAATTCGACGAATGCGGTCATTATTTACCAAGAAAACATTTTTATTACTGTCCATTGCTAAAGCAGTTGGGAAAATTGTTGCTTTAGTTGCTACCCCTCCATCGCCGCTAGAACCTTTTTGACCTGTACCAGCAATTGTAGTAATGATATTAGTTCTAGCATCTACTCGGCGAATACGCCCACCTGTTGAAATTAACAAATTACCTTGATCATCTACCAAAGCATCTGTGACGGCTCCAATACTTCCAGCCGTAGCAAGTTCACCATCAGCAACCATTCTTTGACTAAAAGCACCTGCAACAGTTGTAATAATTTTGGTACGTGCATCAACTCTACGGACACGCTCATCAAGACTATCTACAATAAAAATATTTCCTGAATTATCTACAGTAATATTAGTTAGTGCAAAAGATACGTCTGAGTCAGTAGCAACTTTTCCATCACCACCGCCACTGTTAAAAATTAGTTTTGGCCCTGAACCTGCAACAGTTAATAAATTTCCTGTAGTTGCATCTATTTTATAAATAAGGTTGTTTTGGAGATCCCCAACAAATAAGTTTCCTACTGGATCACTAACAGCTGATAGTGCCAAGCCAATAGAAGCATTGCTAGCTTGTCCTTCAGTTCCGCGAGAATTTACCCGTCTATTACCAGCAATAATTTGAGTAATGCCTTCTGCTGTACTAGCATCCCTTAAGAGTAAAGCTGTTTGTGAACTAATTAAAATATTGCCATTAGCATCAACTGCTATTCCTCCACTAATTAGTAATCCATCATCTTTAGCACCTACAAATTTAGTTTGTAATTCATTATAAATACCTGTTTGAAAATCTATTTTGCCAAACCCTACACCAATAATTATTAAATTACTATCTTTATCTAGTGAAAGTGCAAAAGGAGAAATTGGAATTTCTGTAGCTAATTTTCCATCACGATCCCCAAGTGGATTGCTAGACCCAAAAGGACTTTTTCCATTACCAGCAATAGTTGTAATAATATTTGTTGTTGGATCTACTTTTCTAACTCTATTATTTTCAGTTGATAAAATAAAAAGATTTCCTTTTTGATCAACTGCAATTTTTAAGAATTCACCTAGTCCAGCATTAGTTGCTAATGCACCATCACCAGAGAATAATTTTTCACCATTACCTGCAAAAGTTGTGATGATCCCTGTTTTAGCATCAATTCGACGGATTCGACCTTCTGTAGCAATGTAAATATTGTTGTTTTGATCAACTGCTACATCAGAAACCAATTTACCTAAAGAAGCTTTTATAGCTAAATCGCCATCCCCAAAATGCACGGGCCTCTATACCTCCAGCTAATGTGTTAATAGCGTTTGTTAATATATCAACTCGTTTGATAGATTTTGTTAAATCATCTGCAATCAATAGATTACCAGTATTATCTAAAGCAAGTCCACGTGGTCTAATACTTGAAAGTAAAGCTAATTGTCCATCTTCCGCTACTTTTCCCCCTCCAGCAACAGTTGTAACAACTTTTGTTTGTGCGTCAATGCGGCGAACTCTACCGCCAAAAGTATCTGCAAAATAAATATTGCCAGCTTTGTCAAACAATACCGTTTCGACACCAGCTATATTAGCTTTACTAGCTATTTGCCCATCACCATAAGAAAATGTTCCACCTGCTACAGTTGTTATTTCACCTACAGCTAATTCTGATACTGGTTTAGCTGTAATATTTATTTCTTGTTGTGCTATGCCAGCACGAGTAATAACAGAGAGTGTTTTTACACCAGCAAAACTTTGGGGAGGTAAGCCAAATCTTATTTGTGTAGAGCTAATAGTTGGATTTTTAATTAATTGATCTCCAAAAACTATTAAACTATCATTAGTAAAATTACGTCCAGTAATAACTATTTCTGAAAGGCTATCCATTCTAAAAGATGTTTCGCTAAGTTGGCTAATTTCTGGTACTCAAAGCAAAAACTTGTAGGCGATAATTGCATAACATATTATTTGACTTCATTAAACTATCTCCCTAGATGAAATTATTTGTTTTCATTTAGGGACGCGCAAAAAAATTAAAAACCCTATCAGCTTTCTTAAAAGTTTTTCCGAAAAGATAGAAAGTGGCTTTGACTGGATAATAAAAGATAGAAAGTGTAAATAAATTGCGCGTCTATTGTTATAACTCAAAATAAAATTAATTGTTGTTTTTGGGGTAGTTTTGAGATTTTATATTTCTTTGTTATTAGTGTTTCCAACTTCTTTTGCGCTCCAGTTCTAGCTTGGCAAACCATTACAGGAACTCTTTCTGGGCGAGTAATTGATGAAAGTTTAACTCCTTTAGTTGGTGTAGTTGTAAGAGTCACCCATTTAAGCAATGGTTTTGTTTATGCTAAAAAAACAGACTTACAAGGCATCTATCGTATTGATTTTTTACCTGCTGGAGAATATCGAATTGAAGCATCAAAAGAAGGTTATAAATCTAATATAATTGAAAGATTTGTTGCGAAGTAAATCGAGAAAAAGTTATTAAACCGCCCCAATACAACTTATTCCTGTTAGCCTTCCCCCAACCTGTCACCGTCCCACAAAATATTGCTGGAGTCTTGCAAGCTAATATTGCTGATTCTACCTTACGTGGTAGTGCTACAACTGAGTTTATTACTGCCCTTCCATTAACAGGAATTCGTAGCTTTGATGCTTTTGCTTTGCTAGTGGCTGGTGTTTTACCAGCACCAACAACTAATGGTGTTAGCGGCCCTGGCATCGGAGTTGTGACAGCAGGACAATTTTCCGTCAATGGGGCAAGAGCTAGAGCTAATAACTTTACAATTGATGGTTCAGACAATAATGATCAAGATGTAGGTGTTTCGTCGCCGAAGGTTTTACTTTAGTTGCTAGTCAAACAGCAGAAAGCATTACAGAATTTGAAATCTCTACACTACTTTCTAATGCTGAAGCTGGACGCAATAGTGGACAAATCAACATCGTTAGCCGCACAGGTGGCAATAAAATAAATGGGGAAGTTTATAATTTTTTTATGATTCTGCCCTTAATGCTCGTGATTTTTTGACCTTTCCAAACAAAGTAACCCTAAGAAAAACCCTTTTACACGTAATCAAGTTGGTGGAGCAATAGGTTTTCCATTAATTGCAAACAAATTAAATTTATTTGCTAACTTTGAACATAAAAGCATTAACCGTGTACAGGAGGAAGACATTTTTCTGTCCTGAACAACCTTAGAGCGTGCTAGCAGCTTAAATCTAGCAAGACGCTCTAGCAAATTAGGTTTAGATATACTTGACCAAAATTTTTATCCTTTACCTAATAATTTAGGTGGCCCTTATCAAGAAAATACTTTGACTAGAATTTTAGCAGCTAGCGGACGTGGGACACTTTTTCAATTAAAAGTGATTATCGATTACCTATTGAAAAAGCTTCAAATCTAACAACTCGTTATAATTTTACTGATGATAAAACTACTATTCCAAGTGTTGATCAAGCTATTAATTCCAGCATTCAAGCAAAAACTAGAACTCAAAACTTAGCTTTAGCCCTAAATATAGATTTAAGTGCAAATACCGCTAATCAAGCTAGGTTTTCTTATGGACGTACTGCATTAAGTTTTTCAGAATTATCTGGTAGCCCATTTATTTTTCATATCTGGGATCAACTGGACAAGATTTTAATGCAGATGGACAAACAGATGGACGCACTGGCCCAATAGGAAGAATATTACTTGCTCCATTTAGTCCAATAGGAATTGATACAGATTCTTTTCTCAAGGCCGTGTTAATAACACTCTTCAGTTTGCTAATACAACAGCAATAACAAAAGGAATGCTTTCACTAAAATTTGGTGTAGATATTCGCCGAGTACAGCTTAATAGCTTTTTAGACCGTAATTATAGAACTCAAATAACTTTTTAACTCAGGCTTTATTAACCGTCCAAGACAAGGTTTAACCGTTGGCACAGGAGCAAATTTTGCTGCTTTGGCTTGCCTGCTGATATTTCTCAAGCCCTGGCAATAGTTCCTGATTCAACACTCGCGCTACGTTTTACAGAAACTAACTTTTTTATTCATAGTCAATTACGAGTCCAACAAAATTTAACTTTAGAACTTGGCTTAAGGTATGAAAGAAATAGCATCCCAACAGATGCAACCGGACGGTTAGAACGCTCTTTAACAATTATGGATTCTGAACTTCCACCATTTGACCCAACTCGACCTACAGCACAAGTTTTCTTAAGAAGCCTTGCAGCACAAAAAAGTTTTTTAGATGGTCGCCAAAAGATTTATGAAGTAGATAACAATAATTTTGCTCCTCGAATTAGCTTTGCTTATGATTTAAGCAAAAAAGGCCGTCTAGCTCTACGCGGGGGTTATGGGTTATTTTATGACCCAATTCTAGGAACATTGGTTAATCAATCTCGGAACGCTTTTCCAAACTTTATCCCGTAAATTTTGGCTCTAATATCCTTTTAGTGAAGCACTTACAGCTAACCCGGCATTTATTCGTTTTGGAAATAATTTAGATATTCCATTAATTCAATTTGGCACATTAAACACCGTTGGACTACCTCAAAATCAATTTATTACTGGACTTGGAGCTTTGTTGCAGGTAGAAGGCGGGCTTTTATGGGAAGCGGTTTTGGTGCTGGCGTTACTTTACCTGAAAAACTTAAAAAGCTCTTATCTACATCAATATTCACTATCTTTAGAAAAGGTTTTATTAGATCGCTACACTTTAACTTTGGCTTATGTTGGCACTAGCGCAAGAAAACTAACCCGTGTACGTACTCCAAATGCAGGACAATCTAGCTCGGTTGGAATTAGGTTGATTCCAGGATTTCCAACTCAAGTAATTCCTACCTTAAAACGTCCAAACTTAGCTTTAGGAGCAGTAACAGTTTTTGAAAGTGCAGCAAATTCAAATTACAACGCGCTACAAGCCTCATTAACTCGAAAGTTTTCTGAAGGTATAGCTTTACAAGTGGCTTATAACTATTCACATGTAATTGATGATGTCTCAGATATTTATACATTGGCAGGCTCTTTTGCAGTTGGACAAGACGAGTTAGGTCGTAATGAAGGCTTAAAGTCAGAAAGAGCAAGTGCTAATTTTGATGTTCGCCATCGTTTTACAGGCGCAGCACACTTTGATTTATCAGCTTTATCAAACAGTAAAATACTCTCTGGCCTAGAGTTAGCTGCTATCGCCACTCTACAAACAGGACAACCATTTACTGTTAATAGTAGTGTAGACGTTAATTTTGATGGCAATTTAACCGACAGACTTAACACAACTGAAGGTTTGATAATTTCCTCAAATGGTCGTAGCCGCATTAAACTTCAGCCTAATACAAGTTTTGTGTCTTTGCTTGCTCCAGTAGATTTAGCCACTCCAAGCAATGGTGCTGTTGAGCGCAACACTTTTCGTAGTGCTGGAATTGCTTCACTAGATTTAGCCGTGGAGTGCCAGTTAGAATACTTGAATCTCCTAGCTTTGGCTCATCAGTAAACACAAATCTTTCACCAAGAACTATTCAATTTGCTTTGCGCTATCAGTTTTAACTGAGGGCGTAATAACAAAACCATGAACTTGAAATTTTTCTCCGCTTGGGCTGGCAAAACCAACATTTCCACAAAGAAAGTTATTTTTAGGATCCTTAAAAATCCTAAAGAAACTTTTTCTGCTGTTGCACCAGATAAGATTTCATGCCAATAGTTCCATTTTAGCCTAATATAAACACGGTAAGAATCACCTACTTTTATAGGTGGAATAATTGGAAGTGATGGAGCAATTGGAGAATTTAAGTTTAATACTCCATCACGACAAAGAAAAACTTGAAATTTGTTTGGGGCCTGTCCTGTAGGGCCATTTAAGTAAAATAAATAATAATTTTTCTCATCCTGAGCATTAATAATCCAGGCTGCCCCGCGAGAATCCAAAAGTCGTAGTCCAAAAACTACTTCACTTTCGCAGTAATAAAGGTCTTTTGGCATCCCAATTTTGTTAATACCTTGAACCGTCATCACTCCATTTTCAGCTTTCCATAAATCAGGTGCATTCCAAAGACTTAAACCACCTTCAAAGTTATCTGCAAATTCAGCACTTGTTAAACGAGGCTTTAAGTCTACTGTAAGAGTAGTTTTTATCAGCCTCAAGATCAATAATTGTTTGATAAGCTTCAAAACCATTATTTTCTAAAAGTAACAAATATTTACCATTACGAAGAAAACTTGTTTAGCTAGTACACCTAGGCTAGAAACTATACCTATTTGTTCTTTATTTAAGTAAACACGTGTATTTGGTTTAGCAGTAATTTAATTTAGCTGGAACTTTTCCAGAACTACAGAAATTTGCAAAGCTTGTCCAGAAATTTCAATTGGAGAGGAAAATGTTTTATGTTCAGCTAACTCTATTGTAAGGTTATATTTACCAACAGGAAGTTTTGCTAGTAAAAGATTATCTGGGGATAAAGTAAAAAGGTCTTTATCAACTATTTTATTATCAATTTTAATTACTGTTTCTGGAGAAAATTTTGCAAATTTTAATTCAAGTAGTCCAAATTTAGCTTCTAGTTTAGCTTCTATTGGCAGAAGCTTTTCGCCTGCTAATTTAATTTCTTGGTTAAAAGGAAAATATTCTCTATGTTCAATTCTAAGTTGGTATTTGCCTGGTTTTAGTGTAATTGGTTTACTTAAATTACCATCAGCTAATATTTTTCCCTGTAAGCGGTTATTAATGTAAATTTCTGCCCTTCTGGCGCAGAATAAACAGTTAATTGACCATAAGCAGGAGTTTAATTTCTGCTTTTTTAATTTCTACTTTTCTAGGCTTTTTTTGGGCAAAAGTTAAGGGTGACAAGAAAAAAAATAAAGAAATAATAAATAAGCAGGATAAAAAATTTTTACTCATTTTGCTGAAACGGCTAAACGAAAACCTAGATCTTCTTGCAAAGTATTTGGCAGATCCCAAATCCGCGAACTAGTACGAGAATCTACAACTGCATTACTAAAGTTTCCTCCACGAATAATTTTGCATTCTAGGTCTGATTTCTTAAATTTATAATTGCTATTAGGGTATAACCTAAAACTTGAACTAGTCCACTCGCTTATATTACCAGCCATCATAAAAATTCCAAAAGGGCTTTTATCTGTAGTAATATTTGGAGCTTGATTTATAGGTAAAGGGTTTCTGTTTTCGTCCGCTACTGCTATATTGGCTAGACCTTCTTTCCAAAGATTTCCCCAAGGAAAATGATTATTAGTGTTGCTCCGTGCAGCATATTCCCATTCTTCTTCTGTTGGTAAACGGTAAGAAATTCCATCTTTTTAGATCTCCATTTACAATAATTATTAGCATCCTCCCAACTAACCTTGGTGACAGGGTAATCTTCTGTGTTGATTGGGAAATTATTACCTTTCCAATGTTCTGGTGGTGTGTAGAACGGAATCTAAAACAAATTCTTGATACTCTTTATTTGTCACTTCATATTTACTTAAATAATAAGACTCTAGCTCTACTAAAATGTTCTGGAACTTCTTCATCTGGAATTTTACAACCTGGAATTTCTAAACAATCTGTTAACTCACGACCAATTTTTGCCATTGCACTTGGAATTAGGACAAATTGAGATAAATCAGGTATGTTTGTTGAAGTTGTTAAAATTTTGGCGTTTCAAGATTTTTTATTAACTGTTGAAGCTGAAGTGTTTATTGGAGTTGCTGATGTAGAAAGCTTTCAGCTAAGACTCCAAAGACCAAAACCACTAGATAGAGCAACAACAATTACTGCTGCTGTTAATAAATAATTCATTTTCCATAACTTATCAGTAGTAATGCCTTTTTCTTCTTGTTTTTTTACTATTAAAGTATTAGCTGTTGTAGCAACTGAAGGTAACTTACTTATAGGAAGTTTATTTTGTACAGTTACTAGATTAGCACGGTTAGAAATAGTAGAATTTGCTGTATCAGATAAAGCTTGCCAAAGTTCTTCTGCTGTTTGAGTTCGCTCACGAACATCTTTAGCAATTGATTTCATCACTACTTGACAAAGAGCCATAGGAAGATCAGGAGCAAATTCTATTAAATCAGGAGCAGGTGTATTAACGTGAGCATACATAAAACTTAGCGTGCTATCAGCTTCAAAAGGATTACGACCTGCTAGCATTTCATACAAAATAATTCCTAAAGAATAGATATCAGAACGTCCATCTAAGGATTTTCCTTGGCATTGTTCAGGTGACATATAATGTGGCGTTCCAAAATATCTCCTGGATTAGTTAGTGGTGCGCCACCCTGGTAAAAGTGGTAAGTTTAGCAATACCAAAATCAAGCAATTTAACTACTTCTCGTCCATCTTTTGATGGAAAAAATATTATCCGGTTTTAAGTCCCGATGGTCAACACCTTTGCTATGAATCATTGATAAAGCTTGACAAACTTGTTTAGCAAAATCTATAACTTGGGTTAAAGACATCTGCTTATTATCCTTAATCGTTTACGAAGTGTTTCACCTTCTAAACACTCCATTATTAAATAACAAGTTTTTTCTGCTACACCATAATCAAAAACTCTAACTGTATTTGGATGATCAAGTTTAGCTGCTGTGCGAGCTTCACGCTTAAAACGTTCTATGGCATCGTCGTCTTGTGTCCAATAAGTATTAAGCACTTTTATTGCTACCATAGTGCTTAAATCAATATGGCGTGCTTGATAGACTTGGCCCATACCACCTGTGCCAATTAATTTTACTAACTCATATTTACCTAAAAAAAGCTCTCCTATTTTTAATTCAGGAGCAACAGTTTTTTTCCCTGTGTAATTTTTTTGTGTGTAAGTCGCTATCAGGAACTAATTTATGAGCAGGAATTTCTAAAAAGCTATTTGCAGCCTCATCAGCAGCAATTAAATTTTTCACTTCATCATAAAGCTCTTTATCTTTGCCACAAACAGAAAGTAAAAATTCTTCTTGTTTGGCACCTTGAAATTCAAGAGCTTCTTCAATTATTAATTTTACTTTCTGCCAATGTTCGGGAGTCAATTGCTTAACCTCTGATTAAAATTAATTAATAGCTATCAATTAAATTAATTAGATAATTTTACTAGTCGTACATATGAAAAAGTTTGTATATCTGTAGAAACTATTAGCAAATTGCCATTAGCATCAATACTT
Organism: Blastocatellia bacterium; assembly: GCA_016713405.1. Classification (NCBI taxonomy): domain Bacteria; kingdom Pseudomonadati; phylum Acidobacteriota; class Blastocatellia; species Blastocatellia bacterium. The sequence continues at coordinate 531,509 of JADJPF010000001.1, read as the reverse complement.
AAAACTGGTGTACCAGCAACACGAGCATTAGCAACTTGTCCACCATCACCGCTGTATTCATCTGCTTGACCACTAGCAAAAACTGTTAATTTTCCGCTTTGTGCATCTAGTCGCCAAATACGAGTATTAAAAAAGCCTCCAGAAACTGACGTTCCTGATACAAACTCAGATGAAGCAATAAAAATATTACCTGCTTTATCCATTGCTAACCCAGAAACGGTTCCTAAACTAGTATTAAGAGGTGTGTCAGCATCTCTAAAACCTATTTTTCCATTACCTGCAATTGTAGTAATTATATTGGTTTGCCCATCAATACGGCGAATTCGATTTCTATCATTAATAAAAATGTTGCCTTGTGGATCTGCAACTATTTCTCTAGGGCCAATTTCAACACTTGTTGCAGGAACATTATCAGGAATATTATTAATGTCTCCTACTCTACCAGTACCAGCAATAGTAGTAATTTTTTTGGTTTTAGCATCTATTTTACGAACACGCCTAATTTCAGAGAGAAAAATATTACCATTATTATCAATAGTTAAATCAATAGGATCGGTTAAGCTTGCTTTTTTAGCTTTTATACCATCTTTTTTAGAACCTGGAAAAGAGCCTGCAACAGTGCTGATTATTTGAGTATTGGCATTAACGTTTCTAATTTGTTCATTTAAAGTATCTAAAATTAGAAGATTTCCTGCTTTGTCAACCTCTAAAGAATCTGGGCTAAAAACAACATCTGGATCTGTAGCTATTTTTCCATCTCCTTGGCTAGGAGTAAAAATTATTTTTGGCCCACTACCAGCAAAAGTGCTTATAATACCTGTAGAACTATCAACTTTTCTTACTACTTCATTTATTAAATCAGAAATAAATAAATTATTTTGTGAGTCAGCAACTACACCACTAGCAAAACCTAAACCAGCATTAACAGCTAAGTCTCCATTTCCACGCAAATTAACTAAATTACTGCCAGCGACAGTTTTTGCTTCAACAGAAGTTTGGCTTATTGGCAACATAATAACTCTGCTAATAACATCCATAAAAATATTTCCTAAACCATCTATTGCTAATCCATTGGATGAAATTAGACCATCTATGTTGTCTGGATCTTTATAATCTAAACGATTGATTATATTAGTTGTTAGATCTATTTTTACTAATACTGGTGCATTAGCAAAAAAGTATATTGTTGAGGCCCCAAAACCAAAGAAATGGGTATTATAGCAACTTCTGTTGCAGGTTTATTATTTTCTATTCTACCTGTATACCCATTTCCATTACCCGCAATAGTATTAATAATGCCTGTATTTGCATCAATTTTACGTATCCGTTTATTATCAAATTCAGCAATAAAAATATTGCCTATTGAATCAACTAAAATATCAAAAGGGTTAATGTTTGCTTGGGTAGCCGGCCCACCATCACCAGCAAATTCTCGATTACCTGTACCAGCAATTGTTGTAATAATACCTGTTTTACTGTCTACTTCTCGGATTTTATTACTAGCACCTATTAACAAATTACCATTAGGTTTAAAGGCAATAGTTATTTTGCTCAATATATCTCCAAGAATAGCTTCTGTTGCTAGTCCACCATCACCAGAAGCTTGACCAAGTTCTCCACCAGCAACTGTAGTGATTATATTAGTAGTTAAGTCTACACGTCGGACACTTGCAGTTAAGTTATCTACAATAAATAGATTGCCGTTGCTGTCTAAGGCTAAATCCCCAGGTCTTATTTGAGATAAAAGAGCCAGTTCCCCATCTCTAAAAGTAGTTCCACCACCAGCAATAGTAGTAATTATTCCTGTTTGTGAATCTATCTTACGCACTCTTTGATTTATGCTATCAGCAATAAATAAATTTCTATTACTATCAACAAGTAAACTACTTATACCAAATAAACTTGCTTTTGTAGCTAAACCACCATCACCATTAGAAATTAATCCTCCAGCAATAGTAGTAATTTCACCTAAAGCAAGCTCACCTACTGGTTTAGCTACAACATTAAGTTCTTGTTGGGCTAACCCACCTCTAGTTAAAACACTTAAAACACTAGTCCCAGGAGCTTTTTGAGCAAGTATAGTTACTTTAATTTCATTAGCACTAATTACTTCTATATTTTCAATAGCTTTGTCAGCAAATGTAACAATACTTTCTGGTGCAAAGTTTTTTCCCTTTATAGTAACTACTCCGCCATTATCCATAGATACAGATTTTGGAGTAACGCTTTCAATTTCTGGCGCACCTACCGTAACAACCTTGATTGCTTCTGTTTCATTAGTGGCTTCAGCATCAAGCACAAAAACTTCATTTCCAGCAATTGAAACACTAACAGCTTGATTAAAAGATACATTTGGTTGTGCTAGCTCTATTACCTCAGCTTGTTGACTAAGTGGACGTGTTATAATCTTAACACTACTATTATCAACAACATAAAGATTTCCTGCACCATCAAACCCAACCGATGAAGGCTTATCAAATTCTATAGCTAGGTTTTGGCTACTATTTTCAAAACTTTGACTAGCTATATTATTTGTACTAGTAACAGCACCTAGGGTTGATACATTGGTAACTACTTGGTTATTATTACGAATAATTTCTATTATTCTAACTCTGTTATTGTCTTCATCAGCAACGGTTAATATTTTCCCATCAGAACTAAGAGCCATTCCAGCAGGACGCTTAAACCTAGCTTGTTGCCCAGTTCCATCATTATTTCCACTTTCACCAGGTTTACCAGCTAGTAAAAAAAAGTTCTCCTTGAGAAACATTTGCAAAATAAATTGCATGGTTATCTGTATCAGCAATATAAAGATTGCCACCTGAATCAACGGCAATTCCTCTTGGGCCATTTAACAGAGTGTTAGAAAGAGCTTTTTTTCCTTCTAGATCAAATGAATTTAGTCCAGGTGAGCCAAGTCCTAAAAGAGTTTCTACTTGGTCATTAAAACTAATTTTACGAATACTATGATTTAAGGTATCACTAATATAAATTCCACCATTGACGCTATTATCTATTGCAATTGCTGTGGGCCCGGCAAACAAAGCATTTCTCCTGATACCATCCTGAATGCCAGCCTTTTTATCTACACCAGCAAAGATTTCTAATGAAGAGCTAAGTGCTTTACTTGCTTTCATTATTACATGTTGTTTTGGGTTACTTAGATAAAGTTGGCCGTTGCTATCTGTTTTAGTATCACCTGGTACTATTACACCATTATTTTTTCTTACCCTAGCAACTGTGACAAAAGTAGAAATGCTATTACTACCTTGTTTAGCTGTTATAGTAGCAAAGCCTTGTTTGACTCCTCGAACTTCTCCCGAATTAGGATCAACTTGTGCAATATCTGGGCTACCTGATTGCCAAAGCACTCCTGATAAGTTTTGGCCCGAAAGATCTGTAGCAGTTAAAAAAATACGATTACCTTCATTTACTACTGGATTACGTTGTTTTATCTTAATATTATTTTGTAGATTTGTATTAGCTAAAGTGTTAAAACCCATTAATTTATTTATGGATTTATTAAAAGGAATTAATAACGCAGCACTTAAGAGCAATATAACAAAAAATAAAACGATTCTGTTTACTTTAACTTGCATACAAACCTCTTATACTATTTTTTACTTATTTTATAGATATGGAAAAATATTATTTTGCTACTTTATGACGCGTAAAATTATAAAAAAAAACATCATGCAAAAGCAGGAGATTAAAAACTTTTTTTATTGTATATAAGAAATAAAATTATGTCAGATTTGGGAGGTTTAATCTATGTCTGATGACTCACAAGATGTTACAGCAATGTTAGTTAAGTGGAGTAATGGCGATCAATCCATAGAAGCTGAATTAATGGCATCAATTTATGATGAACTACACAAACGAGCAAAACATTATTTAGCACGTGAACGTATAGGAGGCACACTACAAGCAACTGCATTAGTCAATGAGGTTTATTTAAGACTTATTAAACAACAAGAAGTTGAGTGGCAAAACCGCGCACATTTTTTTGGAGTTGCTGCACAAATGATGCGGCGAATACTTGTAGACAACGCCCGTAACCGCCAAGCATCCAAACGAGGCGGTGGAGGCTTTAAGTTGTCCTTAGATGAAGTGGCAGAACTTGCAACAGAACAAGAAGGTTTACTTATCGCGCTAGATGATGCACTTAATACACTTAATGCACTTGATCCTAGACAAAGTAGGATAGTAGAGCTACGATTTTTTGGAGGCTTATCAGTAGAAGAAACCGCAGAAGTGTTAAATATTTCTCCAATTACTGTAAACCGTGAATGGCGATTAGCAAAAATGTGGTTGTACAATCAAATTAGTTCTATAGAAGAGTAAAAATTTTGGATTAGTTTGGCAAAAGAAACGCTCTAAGAATTTAAGCAATCTGTTATAATTTTTTAATTTTATAAAGTTAAAGCAGAGGGTATTATGTGGAAAAATATTATTCTTACAATTATTTTCCTTACCATATATCTTGTAAATACATCTCCTGCTCAAACTACTGAAGATAAAGCAATAGAAACTAACCAACTTTCAGATTGGCTTTTAGTAAAAACTGAGAATTTTGCTGTTGTTAGCAATACTGATCCAGAAAGAGCTAAACTAATCGCATATAAGTTAGAACAATATCGCTATGCTCTTTCGCTTTTAACTCCAAATCTAGTGGCTTCGTCACCTATTCCAGCTAGAGTGCATGTTTATCGTAATGGCTCATCTTATTCGGCTGGCCTACCAATTGCTAATCAACAAGTAATTTCTGGTTATTTTCAACCTGGGTCGGATTTAATTTCTATTAATGACCTCTTTAATATTTCTGACAATGTTTCTTATCATGAATATATACATTTATTAACTCGTAGTGATATTACTTATCCATTATGGTTTTCTGAAGGTATAGCAGAATTTTATGAAACTTTTGAAATCTCTGATCATAAAGTTCGTTTAGGAGAAGTTAACCCTTCAAGACTACATGTACTTAAGTTAAGCGGGTTTATACCATTAAATAAATTACTAAAGTTTAATGCTTATAGCCAAGTAATAAAGGAAACTACTTTAGATCTTTATTATGCCGAGTCTTGGTTTTTAACTCATTATCTAATGATGGATGAGGAACGTAGAGCAAAACTAATAGATTTTTTAGAACGCCAATCAAAAGGGCAAGATATAGAATCAGCCTTTGAACAAGCCTTTCAATATGACTTAAATAAATTAGAGGAAAACTTAAAAAGTTATTTAGCAATTAATAAATATAAAATTTTTGTTTTTAACTTTGATGGAGAAAAAATAGATAGCGATATAGAAATAATTTCTTTAAGTGAAGAAGAGAAAGTAAAACAATTAAAAGATTTACCTAATAATAGCTTATCTGTTGTCCTACGTAGCCGAGGCAAAGGAAATAAGCCAGAAATAATACCAGATTTTGCCAAATTACCTAAAACTGTAGAATTAAAATGTATTTTAAGCGATAAATCACCTGATATAGCTCCTAGCGACCCAGAAAAACCCGCCAAAGCAAAAGCAGCATTAGAAAAATTTATTTTAGCTAACCAGTTATTTGAAGATAACAAAAAGGATGAAGCTTTGGTTATTTATGAAGAAGTAGTTAAATTAGATCCAGATTTTGCTCCTGCTTATATGCAAATGGGCAATATCTACTCAACTGATAAGTTTTTTGATCAAGCACGCCTAGCTTATGAAAAAGCTCGTAGTATTCCTCCTAATTATGCTGGTACTTATCTTAATCAAGCTATCAGCCAGTATGAACAAGGCAAGATAGATGAAGCAGAAAGCTCTTTTCGTACAGCACTTTCCCTTTATCCTTCAAGTGCGCCTTCTCATTTAGGTTTAGGTAACATATACTTACAGAGACGTGACTATAAAAGGGCCCGTAATGAATTTACTAAAACATTAAGTCTAGTGCGAAATGCTGGTTTAGAAGCTGTTAATGCTCATGTTGGTCTAGCAGCTTGTTACTTTTATCAAGGTCAGTATGAAAAAGCTAAAGAACATTACATATTGGCAATTAAGTTAGAGCCTAATAATTATGTTTGGCACTGCGCTTTTGCAGATTCTTGTTTAATGTTAAAACAATATGAACAAGCTCAAGTAGCTTATCTAAAAGCAATAAAGCTAAATGCTAAAGATGAACAAGCTCAAACTAAACTAGCCTGGATAGAAAAATATAATCAATATTTACGTGCTATTAAGCAACATTCAACAAGGCCCAAAACTGAGCCTGTTGTTATTAAGTAAGTTCTTTTAATTTTCCAGGTTTTCTTATTACGCATTCTAAACAATTTAGTTTTACTAAAATAAATTCCTTTAAGTTCTTAAGTAGTAAATACTTAATTTAACAATTTGAGGGCCAATTATGTTTTTAAATTCTTTAAGTAAACGTTGGATTACTATTTTATTTTTAGTGTTTCTAGCAGGTTTATATGTAACAGGAAAAGCCCAAGAAATGGCTGCAACTCAGGAAAAAACCCTCAATTACTACGTATTACTCCTAATCAAGGAACTCCAGGAACAGAGTTAGAAATAGAAGGTTATAGATTAGGTTGGCCTATATTAAAGGATGTAGAAGTAGTTTTTTATCAAAATGGAATTCAACATACTACTTATCCTATAGGTGGAGGCTGGCAAGCTAGAGATCTTAGTAATGGTCTACAACAAATGAAAATTACTGTTCCTGATACTATTTCACCTGGTGAATGTGTTGTTGTTATTAAAAACAATGGTCTTACTAGTACATCTTTAAGTTTTCATATTGATAGAACCATCAACCCTCCAACTATTGTTGAAGCTAGCTTAAATTGGGCAAGCCCTGGACAAGTAATTTGGATTACTGGAACAGGTTTTGCTGTTTCAGATGAAATTGAAGTTACTGATGCTAATGGACAAACCTTTTTTATTGAAACAGGCTCTAGCTCTTCAGGTGTAAAGACAGCCTTTAGCCTTCCAAAAGAAATTGTTGATGGTACAGCACTTATTAGAGTAATTGAGCGTCGTAGCGGTAATAGACAAGCTAGTAATCCAATATCGTTAAAAATTAGTAGGGGCCCAATTCCCTTAGAACTCTTATCTAATTTCTTACCTAGTGTGGCCCCTAACCAATGGCTAGATTTAGTAGCTGCTAACCTTAAACCTCTAGAAATAGCTGATTATGCAGAAGCCCTATTTCAACAAAATGGGCAAGAAATAACTGTTCCTATTTATGGACAAACATACCCTAGAGTACATGTTCCAGCCACTTTACAATCTGGTAGTGTAAGTATTTCCACTAGAACTTGGCAAAAAAATAATTCTTCTGTTTGGTCAGAACCTATTACTTACACCTTAGCAACACAACTCTCACCACCAACAGTAATGAGTATTGAAGTAATTGGATGGAATGAGCCTATTTATTTAGGCCCTAACACCCCAGAAACTTTTGCTGTTAAACCAGAAGACTCTCTAATACTTCGTGGAAGATTCCCTGTTGCTAATGCAGAAAATTTACGCCTTGTGCTAAAAAACTCTATTAGTAGCTTTACTTTAACTCCAACTTCTTTAGACCCAGGGACTATAAAAGTTAAATTACCTAGTAATTTAGCTTTAGGAAACTGGCATTTAACCTTAAAAAGTATAGAAAGTAAAGCTAGTAGCAGATTAAATATTTATTTACAAGTACAATAAACTTAAATTATTCAACTATTTATAAACTATGGCAAAAACTGTTGATCGTGCTTTTATTCGTGCGCTCAAATATGATTACCTAGGAGAAGTTTCTACAGAAATTAACTTTCGCCTTCAAGCCAAATTAACATCTCAAAAAGAAGTAGCAAATAAAGCTCTAGAATTTGCTCAGCTAGAAGCAGATACAAGAGATTTAATTGCAAAAGAATTAGCTAAATATGGAGTAAAAATGGGGCGTTGTTTATGGCTTCAAGTTATTTCTTATGTTCTACTACTACCAATAAAATTAATTCTTCCTACTAAACTTTGGGTACACTTAATTTATCGCTCTACTTTACATGCACTTAAATTATATGAATCACAACAAAGTAGGTGGGGAGCAATTAATCCTGAGTTTTTTGCCCGTTTAGTTGACCATGAAATTAAACAAAGAGACTGGGCAAAAAATTATTTAGCAAAAAACAAATAAATATTTTTTATAAGCTTGTAAAAATAATAAATATTAAATACTGCCAAAATATGTTAAGATGGCAGCATTCCAAAGCCAAAATCTATCAAAAATAATGGATAATTCTAATACTCCACCTAATTCTAAAACAACTTCACTATTTTGCACTAATTCTGAACTAGATGTTTTGCAAGAATTATGTACTACAATAATTCAAAGCATCAATATGGCAGAATTTCTTCAAACTTTAATAGAACGTGCTGGTCAAATCTTAGAAGTAAAATCCGGCTCTATTGTTATGCCAGACATGGAAGGTCTTTTACGTATTAAAGCTTATTTTGGTTTTAGGTCAGAAAATGCTGAAGCTTATGTCTTAAAACCAAATGAAGGACGTGGAGGAAAAATTTTTACTTCTGGTGAACCACAAATTTTTGTCACTAATGACCAAGAATTAGCAAATTTCCATCAAATCACTACTCAAGAACAACTTAAACATACTATTGGCGCACCTATGATTGATAGTAGTAAACGGGTTATAGGCGTATTATTTCTTAATGATAAAAAATCTGGAGAGGCTTTTAACCAACGAGACTTAAAATTATTAGAAAATTTAGCTAATCTGGCTGCAATAGCTGTAGAAAAACAAGTCCAACTAGAAGAATTAAACCGTCAAAAGGAAAATTACCGCCATCTTTCAGAATGTTTAGAACATAGCTTAAACCAATTAAATTTAGTAAATGAACGACTAAGAGATTCAAATAAATTAAAAGATGAAGTTCTTTCTATTTGTGCGCATGATGTACGTTCTCCTTTAACAGCAATTATTTCTTATGCAGAGTTACTGTTAACTAGTGGTAGCCTTAATGATAAACAACAGCGTTATTTAAGCCATATTCACCGAAGTAGCGAAAAGATTAATAATTTAGTACAAAATCTTTTGGTACGCGCTCGTTACCTAGAAAGTAATGTTCCTCTTCGTTTAGAATCTGTTTCTATTAGTAGAATTGCTCAGGAAGCTATCCAACAAATAGAAGACCGTCTAGCTACAAAAAAAGTCCAAGCTACTATTCGCGATAACTTTAAAAAACTTGTTCGCGCTGACCGTTTTAAGCTTGCTCAAGTAATTGATAATTTGATAGATAATGCTATTAAATTTACTCCTGAAAATAAAGAAATCACTATAGATATTTCTCATGATCCTCTTAACTTAGAACAAATAATTATTACAATTACTAATCAAGGTGAAGGTATCCCAGCAGATGCTTTACCTAAGCTATTTGCCAGGTATTTTCAAGTCTCTACTCATAAACCTCAAGGAGGTTATGGGTTAGGTTTAGCTATTTGTAAACAAAATGTAGAAGCTCATTCAGGAGAAATAACTGTTGAGAGTAAATTAAATGAATATACTTCTTTTACGTTTAATTTACCTATAGGAAAACCTTATCTACTAACTCTTAGTAGCAATACAGAATTAATAAATAAAATTAGCCAAATCTTACCTGCTGAAGAAAAATGGGTACAGTCTAGTGCAGAAAATGACAAAATATTGTTAGATATGGTGACAAGTGAAGTTCCAACAATTTTAGTAATTGATGCTGATGTTGGAGAGTTAAATCTATCTGTTTTAGTTTCACTACTTAGAAAAGAATTTGATCCAAGCCGTTTAGCAATTGTCATTATTGGTGACAATGAACCTATTGAAGAACTGGAAACTATTGCCTATTTCTTGCCTAAATCTTTTACCTTACAAAACTTACTAGCTACAATAATAGCCGATAAATAAAATTAATTTTTATCCAAAAACCCTTATTTTTATCCAAAATCTTAGCTTTTTGCTATTGAGCTAGCTCTAAAACATTGGGTATACTGATTTGTTGCTAAAGCTAATAGTTCTAGCAGTTTTGGAGGTAATCTTCCTTTTATGATAAAAACATTAAGCGGTACGCTATGTGTCCTGCTTATACTAATAATAAGCCAGACCAATATTGCCGCAGTTGATTTGCCTGACCAGGACACAAAACTTTGGAATAAATTTCTAAACACTTCAAATGATGTAATGATCAGCAGTCTTAGCCTAGAAGTTCACTATAAACAAATTCCTACTAGCAAAATCAATACTTCAAACTTAAAATCTGGAAATACCACTAGAGAAGTACGTAAGTATTTAGAAAATTTTGCTCGTGTTATTGTTAAAAACCCAATTAAAACTACTAGCCTTACTTTATCACCAGGTACTTATAACTTGGGTCTTCGAGAAGAAAAATCTGGTACTGGAAAATGGCTTTTTACAATTAGTGGAAATGATGGCAAGGCTATAACATCTATGGAACCAGTGTTTGAAACTCTTTCTCCTGCTATGTGTACTCATGTTGTTACATTAGAGTTAGATCGTAAACCTGGAAGCAATTTACTAAAAATCAGAGTCAAGTTAAGTGATTTAAGTATCACAACTAGAGATTTTTTAGAATTATAAAGCTTTAATTAGCTATAAAGTTTATTAAATTTTTTCCATTTTATTTTTATGGTGATTAAGAAAAGTTTGTCTCGTCGCTACTTTCTATTAATTTTTATCCTACTAAGTATTCTTTCTTTAGCAACTTGTCAAAAAGAGTCTAAAACCAGCCTATTAATTTATTCCCCTCATGGCACAGAACTTTTAGAAGCAATGAAGGCTCGTTTTGAAGAAAAAAATCCTCAAGTAGAAATACAGTTTTTAGACCTTAGCTCTCAAGAAATATATGATCGTGTAAAGCTTGAGCGAGCCAATACACAAGCTGATATTTGGTGGGGAGCATCAGCCATAACATTTGGACAAGCAGCCGAAGAAGGGCTTTTTGAGCCTTATAAACCTACTTGGGCAGACAAAGTGACAGAAATAGCCCGTGATAGTCAAGATCGTTGGTATGGGACTTTCCAAACTCCTGAAGTAATTGTTTATAACCAAACAGCATTAAAAACAGAAGACATTCCCAAAGATTGGGACGATCTACTTGATCCAAAATGGAAAGGTCGTCTAATTGTTCGTGATCCAGTGCGTTCTGACACTATGCGAACGATTTTTGGTGCTATGATCTTACGCCAATGGTCTGCGGCTCAAACTCCTGATGCAGGTTATGATTGGTTACGTAAATTAGATGCTAATACTAAAGAATATACCGTTGATGGTACGTTGCTACTACAAAAACTAGCCCGCCAAGAAGGTGTAGTGTCTTTATGGGATTTGCCTGATGTAGCATTAGCAATTAATCGTCAAAAAATGCCACTGGAATTTGTTATTCCTGCTAGTGGTACACCATTAGTTATTGATGGCATTGCAATTATCAAAGGAACTAAACAACTAAAACTAGCTCAAGAATTCTATGAATTTGTTACTACAGAAGAAAATTTACTACTTGCAGCTAGCGAATTTTACCACCCCCCTTTACGTACAGATATTGACAAAGCAAAACTACCTGACTGGTTAAGAAAAATAGAAATTAAACCAATGCCTGTTGACCAAACGCTTTATAAAACAAATATTCAAGATTGGATGCGTTATTGGGACAGCCAAATTAGAAACCAGAACAACCGCTAAAGATTACCGCTAAAGACTAGCCCTGAGTCTTAGTTTTCGACTAAGATAACGGGCAAAATATCTTTTGTGGGTATCATTCTTTGACTAGCACAACATCTCATTTAGCATTATCAAATTTAGTTAAAAATTATGGCTCTGTACAAGCAGTAAGCAATATTTCCTTAAGTATTGAAAAGGGTGAATGTTTGGCTTTGCTCGGGCCTTCAGGTTGTGGTAAATCTACTATGCTAAAGATAATTGCTGGGTTAGAAGCTCCTAATCAAGGTTCAGTAATTTTAGCAGGGCGAGATATTACTAAAACTTCACCTGAAAGCCGCAATTTAGGTTTTGTTTTTCAAAACTATGCTCTTTTTCCTCATTTATCAGTAGGAGAAAATGTAGCTTTTGGGTTAAAAGCACGTAAAAAACCTACTGCATTTATTAGCAAAAAAGTTGGTGAAGCTTTAGAACTAGTACAATTACAAGGTTTAGCCAATCGCCGAATTTATGAGCTTTCTGGCGGACAACAACAACGAGTAGCAATTGCACGTGCCTTAGCAATTGAGCCTGAAATCCTACTACTAGACGAGCCTTTATCTAATTTAGATGTCACCCTACGCGCTCAAACCGGCCAACAATTACGCACACTTATTAAACGGTTAAATATTTCTACTATATTTGTTACTCATGACCAAGCCGACGCTTTTGCGCTTGCAGATCGCGTTGCTCTAATTAATCAAGGACAGTTGCAACAAATAGGCAGCATTTTTGAAGTTTATTTCCAGCCTAAAAATCTTTTTGTAGCAAGTTTTATTGGACATAGTAATTTGCTACCTGCTCAATTAGTATCAACTAACAATGGACAAGCAGAATATGAAATTAGCAAAGGTTTCTGTCTTTCTGCTGTTAAAGTAACAGACAAAGAAAAAGTAACTTTACGTATTCGGCCTGAAGCAATTGAAATTACTAAAGAACAAAGGCCAAATAGTCTTCCTGCTAAAGTGTTAACTACTAGGTTTGCTGGAACTGTTCTGCATTACTACTTAAAAATACAAGATATTGAATTAGAAGTTGTTCGTTTAACACCTCAAAATGCAACAGAAATTAATGAACTAAAGGATTGTTGGGTAAAAATACCATCAGAAGCAATTACAGTTTTTGCTTAACGTGCTAATAAGATGAGAGATAAACCTATATTTATTTTTTTTCTACTAATTGTTTGCTTAGTGCTATTTTGGGGAGTTTTTTATCCAAACCTATCAGTTTTACTTACTAGTTTTCAACAGAAAAATACTTGGTCATTAGCAAACTATAAAGAGATTTTTATCAGTCCTTTAATTTTACGAGCAACTTTTAATAGTTTTTGGATTTCAATTGCAACTGTGATTGGATCGGCCATTGTTGGCGGAGCAATGGCATTAATCTTTCATTTTCTTGAATTTCCGGGCCGTAGAATTTTTGCTGCACTTGCTCCACTGCCTTTGTTAATGCCGCCTTTAATTGGTGTTATTGCATTTATTTTCCTTTATGGGGAAAGTGGGATTATTTCTAGAGTTATAATCAAAACCTTTTCTTTAACTAGTCCTGCTTGGCAATTAAATGGCCCAGGAGCAATTTTAGCCGTCCATATTTATTCATTTTATGCCTATTTCTATACTTTTATCAGTACCAGCTTAAATAATTTAGATTATTCTCTGCTGGATGCAGCACGAAGTTTAGGAGCAAGCCGACAAAAAATATTTTTCTCTATTCTTTTACCTTTACTAAAACCAGCGTTGATAGGAGCAAGTTTACTTACTTTTATGAATTCAATGGCTTCTTTTAGCGCACCTTACCTTTTTGGTGGTGGGACTCCAATGCTAACGCTACAAATTTTTAATGCTAAAGTTGGAAGTCAATGGGAGCTAGCAATGGCTGAAAGTGTTTTGTTAGCAATACTTTCCATTTTTGCATTAATTTGGCTAACCTATAATCAAGAAACTACAATTGGTGGTAGCAAAGGAACTGCATCAATAACACGGCGGACGATTACAAATTTTTGGTTAAAGCTAACTACACTATTTGTTACATTTATTGCTATAACTATAATTATTTTACCTTTATTAACTCTACTATTAATTAGTTTTGCTAAAGATGGTAGTTGGACGGTTGAAATCCTACCACCTAGTTATACTTTCTCAAATTATGAAAAAGTATTTTCTAATCCTAGATTTATAGAACCAATCTATAACAGTTTAATAATGAGTGCTTTATCAGCCGCTGGAGCATTTTTCTTTTCCCTACCAGCAGCATATTTATTTACTCGGACAAAATTTTTTGGTCAAAAAGCCCTAATAATTTTAACTATGATACCTTGGGCATTACCTGGGACTGTTTTAGGTTTAAGTTTTGCAGCTAGTTTTAATGAAGCTAAGTGGTCAAACGGTGGAATAGTTTTAATTGGGACATTTTGGATCTTGCCAATTCTTTATTTTTTACGGACATTACCCTTAGTTTTACGTAGTACCCAAGCGAATTTAGAGCAAGTAGACGCAAATTTAGAAGGAGCAAGCAGAAGTTTAGGAGCAAGTTTTTTTTATACTCTACGACATGTTATTTTGCCATTGATTTTACCTGGAGCAATTTCTGGGACGGCTTTAGCTTTTGCTACTGCAATGGGAGAATTTGTTACTTCTGTAATAGTTTATGTACCTAATAGCCGTCCAATTTCAATTGAAATTGCTGCTCAACTACGAGCATTTCACTTAGGTAATGCAGCGGTTTATGGAGTTTTTCTAACAATCATTATTGCAATTAGCTTACTCATTGGACGGCGTTTATCATCAACAAAACTATCTAATAATATTTAATTTTGTTGATGATAAGCATAAAAGTTAGATTATTTTTTTTGATAATTTTTTACAGCATCAACAAAAACACGCACGCTTGCAGGTGGTGTTGGTGGCAAGATTCCATGCCCAAGATTAACAATAAGGCCAGGATCACCGCCAAATTTATCAATATTGGATTGAACAATTTTAGTTAGTTCGTCGGCTGGTGCAAGCAAAGCACAAGGGTCAATATTGCCTTGAATTGCAGTCCTACCTGCTACACGGCGTTTAGCTTCAGCTAAATCAATTCGCCAATCTACACTAACACAATCTACCCCGGTTTCTATCATATCTTCTAAAATTGATGCACAACCATTTGTATAAAGAATTATTGGACGATCGCTAACAGTACGGATATGTTTAACTATTTGTTGTATATAGGGTTTAGCAAAAATGCGGTAGTCATCGCGGGAAAGTTCACCTGCCCAGGTATCAAATAGTTGGACAAGATCTGCACCTGTTTCTAGTTGAGCAGCTAAATATTTAGCTACAGTTTCAGTAATTTTTTCTAGCAATGTGTGTAAAAGTTGAGGCTCGGCGAAACGTAGGCGTTTTAATTCAATAAAGTTTTTTGTCGTGCCGCCTTCAACCATATAGGAAGCCATTGTCCAAGGTGCGCCAGCAAAACCAATTACAGGAACTTCATCTTTGATAAGTTTTTTTACTTCCTGAATAACTTCTAAAACAAACGGAGTATCTTGGTAGGGGTCAGCAACTCTAATATCTGCTAGCCTTTCAGCATTTCTTACAGGATTATGCAGTACCGGGCCACGTTCAGAAAGTTCTAGCCCCATTCCCATAGCTTCAATAGGAATTAAAATATCAGAAAAGATAATTACCGCATCCATGCCAAAATGTTCATAAGGTTGCAGGGTGACTTCTGCGGCTAATTTTGGAGTTTTGCACAGTTCTAAAAAAGGGGTTTGCGCTCTAACTGCACGATACTCAGACATATAACGCCCTGCTTGGCGCATTAACCAAACTGGCGGACGATCTACTGGTTGTTGTTGGCAAGCTTTAATAAGTCGGTCATTTTTTGGCATTGATACAAATAGAAATATAACAAATTTGTTATATTTTTTATCCTTTCAATTGATTTAATAATTGGATTACAAAGTTTTTATCACTTAAAAAAGATTTTTTGGCTGGTTCTTCAGTAATTTCTGAAGAAATGATTTTTAGCAAATTAACACTTTCCTGAATAGTTTCCAGTGCTTGTTGTTTTTTACCAAGTTCTTTCAAAATACGCGCTTGCAAATAGAGCAAATACCAAAGTTGAGCGCGTAAATTAATTTTTTTAGCTAATTCGATTGCAGCCTCAGTTAAATTTAAGGCTTCTATATGTTTTCCTGCTAGAGATTCTAACTCAGCTAAGGCACATTTTTCTTCAATTATTAAAATAGGATCTGTAACTTCTTTACTTAGATTAATAGCTTGATTCAAGTAATTTAATGCCTGATCTGGATAATTTAGCCCCTTATAGACTAACCCTAAGTCTAACAAAGCCATTTCTTGCTCTCGTTTAGCCTTGAGTTCGGTTGCAATTTCATAAGCTTGGGTAAAATAATCTATAGCTTCTTGATATTGTCCTTGACGGCGTTGGACTTCGCCAAATTCTACTAAAAAACGTGCCTCACTTCGTCGTGCGCCTGTATCGCGGCTAATTTGTATGGCTTGATCCAACCAATTAACAGCAGATGGATAAAAACCTAAAGCAGATGATGTTGCTCCAAGCAGCCCAGCCGCTTGACGTTCTAAAACTCGGTCTTGGACAGATTGAGCTATTTCTAAAACTTCCCGTGCTTGTTCAATTGCTCGGCTATAGCGTGCTGTGCGAAAGTCTGTTGCAGCTAAAATAATTTGCGCACCTGCTTGAGAAAGCTTTCCTCCTGCTTGTTCAGCTAACTTAACACAACGTCCTGCTACTTCGTTTACTTGGTTGTAATTGCCTCTTTCATAATTTACTAGTGCGGTACGGTTAAGAGCTTGGCATTGACCTGTTATGTCATTGAGTTTTTGATAAACTCCATAAGCATGCTGGAAGAATTTTAATGCTCTTTCAGGATCTCCTTTTTCTTTATACATTTCCCCTGTTGCTAAAATTGCCCGTCCTGCAATTTTACCGTCTCCAATATGCTCACTTAGCTTTAAGGCTGTAAAAGGGAACGTTCTGAATCAGTAAACTTGCTTAATGCAGTTAATACTTCTCCAGAAAGAATTCTATATTGAGCTAGTGCTGTAGCAAGTAATTGATTTTCAAATTGATTTGTTATTTGGCCTGATTGGGCTTGATATTCCATTGAACGGACTTCGTCCATTTTTTCTAAAAGTTCTGCTAAACGAGCCAGGAGTTTTTCTGTTTCTTCAACTGCTAAGGCTTGCCAGGCCGCTGTAGCAGATTCAACAGAATACTTAAAAGCCATTTGATATTGTTCTGCATTATAATAATGATGAGCCAGTAACGGAGCTATTTGATCTAGACGGTCTTTTTTTGCTTTTTCAAGTGCTTCAGCAACTTTTAAGTGAAGGCGACGACGACGACGAGTATTTATTTTAGAATATAAGACTTTTCTTACAGTGCTATGATAAAAACTATAAAATTCATCTACATTTGAAATAGTAGGTTGCACATTTTGACCTGTAATTAAAGGCTGTTCCTTAAAAATATAACCAACCAGCCCAGTCTCAACTATATCAATCAATGGATCTTCTTCTAAATTAGTTAGTAATCGTAGCGTTTCAAAGGAAAACTGATCGCCAAGCACAGCAGCTTGCATAAAAACATCTAGTTCATTTTCTCTAAAACGACGAAGTTGAGACTCTACAATATTTACAACTGAAGAAGGGACATTTATTTCCGTTAATTGTTGGCAACGCCATTTTTTTCCTGTCCAAATTATTCTTTCTTCTTCTACTAAAAGTCGCAAGATTTCACTTAAAAAATATGGATTACCATGAGTTTCTTGCCAAATACGTTCAATAGAATTTTTACTAATATCTATTTCAGTAAATACTAGTTTGATATATTGCTCTACTTCACTATTGTTTAGCCCGTTAAGTTGTAATTGTTCAATATTTCGTGCTGTAGTCATAGCACTTTGCCATTGTTGAAAGGGATGCCCTTTTTGAGTTACATCCTGGATTCTGGCAGTAAAGATAAATTGTATTGCTTCACCCAATGCCCGACGTAGCAAATAACTCATAAAGCTAAGACTTAGACCATCGGCCCACTGCATATCATCCATCCAAACTACTATTGGTTTATGACGTGCTAATTTGATATAAACCTGGGCTAAATATTCAAAGACTCTATATTTTTCGCCTTCTGGCCCGCCTTGCAAAGAACCTGACTTAGCTTTGTCAACAGTCCAAAAATTCTAATCCTCTGCTAAATCTTCCCTAACTCTATCTGTTAGTTCTCCAAAAATTTTTTCAAATAATTCTTGTTGAGAAATTAATGAACGCAACTGATTGGTTAAAGCATCTAGTAAAGGTTTATAAGGACTACTGCCTAAATAATCAAAAAATCTTCCATTTAAGAATAAGGCTTCTCCTTCTCCTAATCGGCGGCGAAATTCTGTAATAAGCTCAGTTTTACCAATTCCTGCATCTCCTAGTATTACAATAGGCTTAGTCCGCCCAGAACGAATAAAAGCAAACTCTGTAGTTAGTCGATTAATTTCCTTTTCTCGTCCTAAAAAATAGCCAAATACTAAATGTTTTTTTAGAGTTTCATTCGCGCTTTTACGTGCTTCTACACGATTAAGATAACCTGTCCCACGTGTACTACTTCGTTGTGTATCTTTAACAGCAACACCATTAGATTGATTAGAAATTTGGATTGCTACCTGCATTTCTTCTAATAGTTGCATTGCTGTTTGCTGTCGTTCGCTAGATTCCTTAGACAAAGCTTTAAGGATAACTTTCTCTACCCTATCAGGAATCTCCGAAGCATAAGCACGCGGTGGACGTGGAGGATCGTTAATATGTTGATAAATAGTTGCTAGTCTTGAAGCATTACGAAATGGGACATGTCCAGTTAGCATTTCATAAATAACAATGCCTAAAGAATAAATATCAGACGTTGCTTCTAGCTCTAAAGATTGGCATTGCTCTGGAGACATATAATCAAATGTACCTACTACTAAATTTCCCGTAATACGTCTTTGTTCAGCACGCTGTTTTAGTTT
The DNA here is from genome assembly GCA_016713405.1 of Blastocatellia bacterium. Lineage (NCBI taxonomy): Bacteria > Pseudomonadati > Acidobacteriota > Blastocatellia > Blastocatellia bacterium. The sequence continues at coordinate 512,765 of JADJPF010000001.1, read as the reverse complement.
AGCAAGTCCAAAATCTACTACTTTTACCACCTGTGAGTTACTTACTTGCTCTAACATAATATTATCAGGCTTTAAGTCACGGTGGATAATGCCTTTTTCATGAGCTTCACTTAAAGCTTGGCAAATAGGCTCTAATATGGAAACTACACGTTCTAAGGAAAGTTTTTTTTCATCAGCAAGAATACGACTAAGTGAACGCCCCTTTAGATATTCCATTGCAATATAAGAACTACCATTTTGAGTAACACCAAAATCATAAATAGTAACAATATTAGGGTGTTTTAGTCCTGCAATTGCTAGGGCTTCGCGGCGAAATCGTTCTAAAGCATTTTGGTTATTAACAAATTCTGGATTAAGTATTTTAACTGCTATAGTACGTGCTAAACCTTCTTGGATAGCCTGATAGATTCCGCCCATTCCACCACGGGCAATTAAGCGTTCCAAACGATATTTTCCAACTAGTAGACGAGGGCCAGCAACGCTATAACTTAGTCCAACTCCATCAATTGGACAAAAATTCGAGTTATCTTCATAACAACGTCGGCACGAAGGGCATTCTTTCATGATGAATTAGGTGATGTGATTAATTTGTGCTTAATTAAAGAAACTACTATGATACTCTAGCTAGTCTTTATTGCACAGTCTCTTTAGCCAGATTTTCAGTTCTTTAAAATCAAACAACCATTTTTAGCTTGAAACTAAAAATGGTTGTTGCACTTATTTATTCTTAATCTATTTTACTAGTCCATCTGCTTCAATCGCGCTATAAACATCATCTGATTTTAATCCAAGCCAAGGATCAGTCTTTGGAGTTAAAAATAATTCTGCATAAACTTTATCATTAAAGGCTTCTAAATCCTTGTAGTTACGAGCGTCTAAGAGCCATTGATGTATTTGTGTATGAAGCAAGTATTCATTATAAACTGTATCTTTTGCTATAGAAAAAGTTAGTTTACTCATAATTTTAGCTATTGAATCTGTATTTTCTCCCTTAGATAGCTTACTGCGCATTAAAATTAGACTGTTATTATCTAATTGAACTTCGCTAAGATAAATACTTGCTAGTTTATTCCAGGTAGAATCATTAGCAACTGTCTTAAATTCATCAAGATTATTGTTCATTTGGCGTATGATTGGCACTTCTACTATAGCTTTTGTCATTGCAATAGGAGCAGCATCTAAAGCCTTTGCTTTTGATTCATTATTAGAGGTTTGTACTATTTGACCGCTTTGTTGTTGGTTATTCTCAAAAGTTAATTGCCCAAGATTAGGTATCATACCAAGAGTTAAAGCTGTTAAAGCATCTTTTTCGCCTATTTGCTCAAGTTCTTTAGCTAAACGGTTTCCTGTTTCAGCAATGCTATCACGGTGATATTGTCGCAAATAATCAAGAAGTAGTCCTTCTTTGTTTGGCCCAATAAAGCTTTGTTTAGCAAAAATTAAAGATCTATTTAACCAAAATAAAAAAGCTTTTGGGCTATGAAGTCCTGGTAAAGCATCAACTAAATTTCCTTCGCTATCTAAAATATAATGGATGCTATTACCTGTAATTGTTCGCTCTAATTTACGCCCATCTCCAAAGTCAATCGTCATTTTAGGAGCAGGACGAACAGATTTCCAATGCAAAATATAATTTTGTTGTAAATATTCAGAAATTTCTTTATTAGGATATAAAATAGTGCGGAAAAATCGACTATTAGCACAACTTAAGTCATCAATTAAATTACCTAATAGTCGTAATGATAAAATAGGTTTTCCGCTTCTTTTAGCGGCTTCTTGAGCTTGGTTAAAGTCTGTATACCAATAAAGTTTGCTTGAATGAGCGTCTTTTTGTTGGCTAACAGTGTCTATTGCTTGGCTAATTTTTTTCCAATTGGGTTCTTGTTCTGGGCTAATACCTGATAAATGTTTTTCAATATCTGGGGCAAAAACTTTTAATAAGGTTTCTAAACCGTTGTTTTTAGATTGTCTTAACTCAGCAATAGCTTTAGCAACTTCGTCTGGGTTGTTTGAGATAGTTTTTTTTGCTAGTGACTCTAAATCATTTGCTTGGGCAGAACTAACTAAGGCAAAACACAAAAATACACAAATGAGGATTAAATTTTTTATCATGCCTACCTCCATTTCTCTAGGAGAGTAAACTTTTATAATCTAATTTGGTTCCCAAATTATTGGTAAAATTATTGAACTTTTTTTCTTAGCTCATTTAACATATCTCTGATAGCCGTATCAACAGCAGCAAGGCCAATAAAATCACCTAGAGCAGCTTTATTTTCCCTAGTAAGTACAGTTGTTTCAAACTCTGGTTTATCACTACCAACAGCTAAAAGTTTTATTCTTACTTTTATTGTTGTAGTTTGTTGTCCAATACCTTCAACTCTATCTGTTTGAGGACGTTCATCTATACCAGCTAAGATTTCCGTATAAACAATATAGTCACAATTTTGATTTTTAGCAGTGTTAATAACTTTTTCTGCATTTTCTCCATCTAGCGGAGTACAATCAAAATAGGCATTTAAGACCCGGCGCACTAAACGCGCACGCATTTCATTAATAGGCATAGACACGCCTGCTATATTTTTAATAGGTGCAATACCAACTAAAAATCTACCTTCAACTTTTGTGTTGCCAGGGGCAATTTCTTTACTTTCTGTAGCAGCAGCAAATTTTTCCATTTGCTTGGCAAGTTGTTTTTCTAATGGGCTGCTAAGACTTTTTAGAACTTCAAGTTCCTTGTCTGCTTCTTCTTTATTTGCTAGTTGCAGGTAAACTTGGCCTAAGTAATAATGACCCTCAGCTAATTTTGGTTGTAATTTAACTGATTGTTGCAATGGTTCAATTGCTTCTTGATAGCGTTTTAGAGAGACATAAGTAGCACCAACGCTAAAAAATCCATTAGCTGATTTTGGGTCAAGCTTTACAACTTCTTTATATGCAACTAAAGCATCTTCAAACTGTCCTGCTGCAAAACAAGCTTTTCCTAAAGCAAATTGCCCATTAAGAAAATCTGCTTTTAAGCTTACAGATTTTTTATATTCAGCAATTGCTTCATCTGCCTTTTGCAAACCAGTGTAGGCAACTCCTAATAAATAATGTGCAATGGCTTCTTTTGTTGTATCAGGTTTTAATTCCAATGCTTTTTTTAGCGGCTCAATAGCTTCTTGAAATTTTCCTGTTTGGACTTGCTCAGCACCTGTCTTTAAGTATTGCATCATTTCAGCTTCCTGTGGATTTGCTGAAGATTGCACACCTATGACAAGATTAGGATTTAATAATGTAAAAGAAAGAATTAATGTTAGTAAAATAGCTTTTAATATTTTCATTACTTTATCACACAAAAGCCATAGGCTTTCTAACTATAGCAAAAGTGCTTGCTCCTTACTTAATAAAAATTAATAAATAATTCTAATTATATTTATTTAACCAGTTTTCTAAATCTGAAATATTATTGATTTCCAGTATCGCATCAGCTAATTCTTCTATTTTTGCTAAATCTAGTTTCTCTATTTTTTCAAGTATTTCTGAATCTAAATTCCCTAATTTACGATTTAGCAGTTTTTTTATTATCAATATTTCCCCTTCTTGCCTTCCCTCTTGTCTTCCCTCTTGTCTTCCTTGTTGTAGCCCTTGTTCAATTCCTTTTTGCATCCAAGAAGTAACTATTTGCATAACAACCTCCTTTTCCACTAAATTAGTTTTATCTATATTTTGATGAAGTATAGTTTCTTCAGCAGCAGTTAATTTTAGATAAGTATCAATAAATCCTGATATAAGTTTTGTTTTTGCTGGATTTAGTTTAAGCGATGCTAGCATTCTTAAACATTCTAATTTTACTTTAGGACGCTCTGATTTGGCTATCTGCATTTTTGCCATTAGCGCACTTGCTAGAGGATTTGGTTTATTTAGGAAGTCTTTCCAATCCAATCTATTTAATTGTATTACTTGATAGTTGAAACTTAATACTTCTAGATCAGGAAAAGTTACTTTATAGTTGCTTGGCTCTTGTTTTTTTGGGCTATCAAAGGAAAATATTACTATTGGATATATTGGCAAGTGATATTTCTCAAATAATCTAGCAAAATACTTAAATAATCTTTCTCCAAAATCTGCTTGCTGTTGTGCCTGACTTTCTAAATGAAGCAAGAAAAAGGCTTCTTTGCCAACAAACTTTCCTTTTACAACAATATCTACTTCGTGGGTTTCACCCTTTACAATATCAGTAAATACTTCTTTATCTAAAAATACTATACTGTCTTTTTCCAAATAGTTAGCTACTTTTGGAAAGAAGAGTTCTATAAAATCTATAAAAAATACTGTTAATAATTCCTTAAATATTCTGTCATGACTTATCATATACTTTATTGTTTTATACTTAAGATAATGCCCAGGTCACAGATGACCTGCCCAAAAGACTGTTAAAACTACTAGCACTGTCCATACAACTATAGTTTGTGGTAAGAATAGCACCATTAGCAAAGCAAAAACACCTAAGACTAGTAATAAACTTAGTGATGTAGTGAAATATTCTGCACGACTTACGGGCCAATTATGCTTAAAAAGCAAAATAGTAAATAACCAACGAAAGATAGAGAAATAGATAAAACCAAGACTTGCTATCATTATTCCAATGTAAATTGCCCAATCTGTTAAAAGCAAAGGTCGAAAAATAGTTGTATTGATTAAGTATTTATCAGGAGTAGTGCGACTAATAGCATAACTACGATTAGTTAAAGGAATTGCTATGTATTTATCACCTTCTTTTTTTAGGAGTGCAATTTCATAGTAAATAAGTTCATCAACATTTTTGTAGACAATAAAATTAACATCCGCATAAACATTACCACTAGCATCTTGTTTTAAGCCAAAGCGTTGATATTCGGCCCCTACTGAATAAGTAGTAGTGCTAGCAGTAAGTTCTTGATCTTGTAATGTATCTGTTTTAGTAGCATCTAACCTAACACCTAAAATAGCAGTTGTGTCATTCCATGCATAACCACTTTTGTCATATACCACAAACTTTATCTGACGTACATCATATTTTTCTTGTGCTATTACAGAAAGAGTAAAGCTTAAAAGTATAGCAATTATACCTACTAAGAGGCTTATGCGTAACATTATAGTTATCTCCTAAAAACAGAAGTTTTGTAGATAATAATTACTTAATAAATTTAATTTTGCTAACAGAAAAGTTTTTATTTTCTACTAATTGTTCATTATATTTTTCTAGGCGTTTACTTAAAGTGTTTCTATGGATGTGCAATTGTTCGCTAGCTTTAGAGATATTGCCATGATGTATTGTAAGTATTTTTAGAATAAACACTTTTTCAAATTCTGCAATGGCATCTTCAAAAAGGATACCATTTTCTATCATTTCATCAATTAAGTTTTCTAATTTATCTCGCATGAAAAATCCTAAGTTGGCAAACTTAAACCAGTTAACTGGCCGTAAGCTTCATGGTATTTTCTGCTGGTAGCAGCAATAATTTCTGAGGGCAAGTCTGGTGCTGGAGGAGTTTTATCCCAATCCAGAGTCTCCAAGTAATCACGAACAAATTGTTTATCAAAAGACGACTGGCTACGGCCCTTTGTATAACTATGAGCAGGCCAAAATCTTGAAGAATCTGGGGTTAAAACTTCATCAATTAAAATAATTTGGTCATCTAATAAACCAAATTCTAACTTAGTATCAGCAATAATAATACCTTTTGTTAAAGCATATTGGGACGCTTTTTGATAAATAGTCACAGTTAACTCTTTTAGTTTTTTAGTTAGTTCTTCCCCAATTAAATTAGACATTTGTTTCTCTGAAATATTTTCATCATGTCCTGACTCGGCTTTTGTAGCAGGAGTAAAAATTACTTCTGGCAATGAGTCTGATTCTACTAACCCTGTAGGTAATTTTATACCACAAACAGAACCTGCTTTTTGATATTCCTTTAAGCCAGATCCCGCTAAATAGCCTCGTGCTACACATTCAATTGAAATGGCTTTGGTACGTTTAACTAGCATAGAACGACCTATTAAATCATCTCTATATTTCTGTATTTCTGATGGATAATCTTTTATCTCTGTAGTAATTAGGTGGTTGGCAACAATATCTTTTAGAAATTCAAACCAAAATAAAGAAATTTGTGTTAGTAAAACACCTTTATCTGGAATTGCATTTGGCAAAATACAATCAAAAGCAGAAATACGATCGCTAGCAATTATAAGTAATTGTTCTGGATTGACTTCATAAACATCCCGAACTTTGCCCCGTCGAAATACCTTTAACTGATTAATATTAGTGGAATAAACTATTTTTTTGATAATAACCTCAAAGTGTCAGATAATTTAAGTTGGCAAATTATTTTAGCAACTACTAGCTTTTGTCAAGCCATTGTAGACAATAGACTTAATTTGCAAAACTCTAGTGCTAGTAAGGATATATTTTAGTGAAAGTAGAATTAACAATTCTTGGTTCTGGAACGGCTGTTCCTACTGCCGATCGTGGAGCAGCCAGTTATTTAGTTACAGTTGGAGAAGAAAAACTAATGTTTGATTGCGGGCCAGGTTCAAGTAGAAAACTTGCCCAAGCAGGACATTCCCTAACTAGTCTAAATAAAGTCTTTGTCTCTCATTTTCATCCTGATCATATTTGTGATCTAGTAGCAATTTTATTTGGTTCACGAATACCTGGCTATAGTCGTTCAGAAATTTTAGAGATAGTTGGCCCAATAGGAATTAAAAATCACCATCAAAAATTAATAGACACTTTTGGTAATTGGCTAATATCTAAAGATTATGAGCTAAAACTTACAGAACTTGACGCTAAAGAATCTCTTGTTAAAGTAAATTTTTCTAACTATCAAGTCACAGCACAACTAGTAAATCATTCCTATCCAGCTTTAGGTTATCGTATAGAAACGCCTTCTGGCACAATAACTTATTCAGGGGACACAGATTATTGTGAAAATATTATTTCTTTATGCGAAATGGCAGATATTGCTGTTTTAGAATGTTCAACACCAGATGAACAAAAAATTCAGGGACATTTAACTCCCTCTCTTGCAGGAAAAATTGCTCAACAAGCAAAAGTTAAACACTTGGTTTTAAGTCATTTTTATCCAATGTGTGAGACCACAGATTTAATTGCCCAATGTCAAAAATTTTACACGGGTCAAATTACGCTAGCTAAAGATCTAGTAAAATTTACTTTACCTAGTTTGTAAGCAAATAGTTGCAATCTTAAGCAAGGAAAATAATATTTTTATATTATAATCTTTGCAAAATCTTAGATTTACATTAAAAATCATTGAGGAATTATGGCACTTTTTTGGAAGCGCACAAAAAAACAAGAAGAAACTGCTCCCGTAGCAGAAACTCAACAAAGTCCACAAACAACACAAGATCAACCTGCTATTGATGTAAATATTTCTTCTGATTCAACACCCGTTACATCTGCTACTAGTCCAGAACAAAAGGGAGGCTTTTTTCAGAAGCTTTTTAAAGGTCAACAAGCCGACTCAGCCCAACCAACAACAATAAGCGAACCTGCTATAACAGAACTTCCCCAAACACCGATAGTTCGCGTTCCAGAGCAGGAAAAGAAAAGTTTTTGGCAGCGTTTTGGATGGGGTCAATCTGAAGGTGAAACTGCTACAAGCCTAGCAACACAACCAAAAGTCATTTCTGAAGAAATAGAAAAACAAACTCGTTTTCAACGCTGGAAGGCATCCCTTAATCGCACTAGCGAAAATTTAATGGGGCGTTTAGAAGACGTTATTAAAGGTAAAAAAGTTATTGATGCTGAAGTGCTAGATAGCCTAGAAGAAGCACTTATTGGAGCAGATATTGGAGTACAAACTACACTCGAAATTATTGAAAATGCACGTAAAAAAATAGACCGAAAAGAAATAAATAATTTTGATGAACTAAAAAGAATCGTTAAGGATAATCTATTAGAAATTCTTAAAGGTACTAAAACCAGAGGCATAAAATCAGAGGCAGAAGTTAATCTAGATGTTCGCCCGTATGTAATGATGATTGTTGGGGTTAATGGAGTTGGTAAAACTACAACTATTGGTAAATTAACTAATCGAATTAAGGCGGAAGGAAATGAAGTTTTAATTTGTGCTGCTGATACTTTTAGAGCCGCAGCTAGTGATCAATTAGCAATTTGGGCAGAAAGAACTGGTGTCCCATTAATTCAACAGAAAAAAGGCACTGATCCAGCAGCAGTTTTATATGATTCTTTAGCAGCAGCAAAATCCCGTGATGCAGATGTCTTAATTGTTGATACTGCCGGACGACTACATAATAAATCTAATTTAATGGCAGAACTAGAAAAAATGAAGCGTGTTGCTGCGCGTGAAGTTCCTTCTGCACCTCATGAAGTTTTATTAGTTGTAGATGCTGTTACAGGTCAAAACGGCTTAGAACAAGCGCGTCAATTTACTAAAACAGTCCCTGTTACAGGTATTGTTTTAACTAAATTAGATGGAACTGCTAAGGGTGGTATTGTAGTAGCAATTGCTAAAGATCTAGGGATTCCTATTCGTTATGTTGGTATTGGTGAAGGGATTAATGATTTAGTAGAGTTCTCACCAGAAGATTATGTAAATAGTTTGTTTGCATAGTTTATACAAATATTTTTATTTTGTTTTCAGGCGGGGACAATTTAATTTTGTCCCCTAACAACATCACAAACACAGCGAAAACCTGTTCGGTCATACTCTCTTTTATTTGGAATTAAAAAGCCTCGAAAACTTCCTGTCGCCTCTTCTTTATCGCTATCAAATGCACCTCCACGAATTACTTTAACCCCTGGTTGAGCAGGTGCTTTGCTTAATTCATAGAGTTCTAAATCGTTATAAACCCACTCCCAAACATTTCCAACCATATCCAAAGCACCAAAAGGGCTTGCATTAGCTGGATTTTGTCCAACAGTCAACAATTTATCATTTATTTTATTGGCATTTGCTAATTTATCACGCCATTCATTTCCCCAAGGATAAATATAACTATCTGAACCTCTTGCAGCTAATTCCCATTCAACTTCTTGCGGTAGCCGACATGGACGATCCTTGTAGGTACGCCATTGACAATAATCAACAGCATCTTGCCAACTAACAAAAGTAACAGGCAAATTTAAGATATCTTTTGATGGTAATTTAGCTTTCCAATTAGGCGGACTCTCATGTCCAGTTGCAGTAACAAATTCAGCATATTGCCCATTAGTAACTTCTGTTTTATCAATAAAAAATTCTTGTTTTACAGCCGTAGCATGAGCAGGTATTTCAAACCCTAGTGGATCTTTACTAGTATTACGTCCCATAACAAATCTTGTAGCAGGCACATAAACCATCCCCTTTGGAGGTGGTGGAGGTGGTGGAAGGTCTACAACTATTTTATTTGTTTTAGTTACATTATAGTAATAATAACTAGTCGCTAAGATAAGAATACCTATTAATGCTACTAAATACTTATAATTAGATTTTTTTTCTCTTCTTTTTTAAGAATTGTATTAAAAGGTAACGTTTGGTTGTCTTTATCTTTTTCAACAGTTAGTTCAGTTACTTTTAGAGGTAGAATTTGTATTTCTTGTTGAAAAAGAAAGTTTTTATCATCTTTTACTACTAATTTGTATTTACCTGGTAAAAGGCTAGTAATTTCTAATTTAGATTTTACTTCAACATAGGCTTTAGTAATACCATCTAAAAAAACTGTAGTTTTAGCAGGAACATCATTAAGAATTAAGCTACTAGCAGAAAAAACATATTCTTTTGGACAAGTAAGTATTGAGCTTTTATCAGTATAACTATCTGGGCCTGACTCAACGCGACGTAATCTTAAAGGGCTTCTATCATTACCCACATCTAAGGAGGTTTCTAAAGAATCAGCTACCAAAATTCTAGCCTTTTCATCATTAACCAAAGCAGCATAGGCGTAACCCCAAGGCATATTTGTATTAACATCAAGCTCAATAAAAATCCAGGCTATTGGCCCGTAGTTTTGTAACATTTTATTAATGTCTGCAACTGTTCTATTTGAGTTAAGATTTTCAATTAAAACCCTAGTAACCATTGATTTACCTTAATTTATTTTAACTATACGAAATCCAAGATAAGGAGCCGTAAAAGTACTACTATTATTACTACGTCGACTAACTCTACAAATATCTGCTGAACTTACCCAACTTCCTCCCCTAATAGCCTTATAAAATCCTTTTTCTGGCCCAACAGGATTTTTAGAAGGAGAGTTTTTATAATAATCTGCATCAAACCAGTCATAACACCATTCAGCAACATTGCCAGAAACATTGTGTAATCCATATCCATTAGCAGAATAGCTATCAACAGGTTCAATAAAATCTAACACCACCCCAGCAATCAAACCTCTTTCTGCATTGCTATCATAGTTTGCCTGTTCTGGATCAATTTCATCACCCCAAGAATAGGCTTTTGTTGTTCCTCCACGAGCAGCATATTCCCATTCTGCCTCTGTAGGAAGTCGATAAGTTTTTCCCGTAACAGCCGAAAGCCATTTACAATAAGCCATTGCATCTTGCCAACTTACTAAAACTACAGGGTAGTTTTCTCTATCAGGAGTAAAATAATCTCTCCAGCAAACAGGAGATTTTTCTTGCTCTGGTTGAGTTACATAATTAGTAGCACTAGCAAAAATTTCAAATTCCTTATTACTAATTTCATATTTGCTAATTTCATATTCCCCTAACTCAACATTGTGCATTGGTTGTTCATCAGCCCGAGAACTTTTTGACCCCATCATAAAACCACCAGATTTAATTAAAACTAATTCTGGTATTTTTAAGTTAGCAGGTGCAGTAAATTTTTCTATAGGCTTATCTACTGTTGGCTTAGGTTTTGCGTTATTGGGTTTAGTTGTGTTATTGGGTTTAGTTGGATTATTGGGTTTAGTTGGAGGTGGAGTCTTTATTTTACTATCCCCTGTATAAGTTCTCCCACCTTGTTGAGAATAAGCACTAAAGCTTATTACTAGTAACGCGCAAAAACTTATCAACATCTGGCTGATAAATTTTAAGTATCCACTTTTATTACAAAATACCATAGATATTTTCTAAATATTGTTTAGTTTTAGCACTAAAACTTTCTGTGAGCAATTTTAGGGTCAATAAATCTTACTATAAAGATTTATTGGTTTCGAGTATTTAATTAATAAACTTGTTAGGATTTGATGCTGAAGATAAACATTTAGTAATAAAAATTTGTTTAAATAAAATTTAACTTACTGTTTTATGTTTTTACTCATATTTTATTTCTCTTTGTTTTGCTCTAGCAAAATCATCAGCATTTGCTTCATTTGTTTGTGCTGACAAAAAAGCAGATTTATATTGAGGTTGAAAATTAATATGTTTTTGGTGTATTTGATTATAAATTTTTTCTGCTATTTCTGAAGATTCTAAAAAAGGAATAGCTATTGTGTAAGCATTTTGCTTATTAGATTCTTTTAAGAGTTTTGCTAGTTCTTCTTTGTTTTTTACCCAAGGATTTTTAAAGGAAAAAGTTTTCTTTACTAGTTGTTTTGTATAGGGATTAAAATTTGTTCTGCCTACAGCCTTTTCCTGCAAAATTAACGAATTAGCAGCTACTTTTTCTGGTGAATTAGCCTTTATATAAATTACTTTTTTCCATCAAACTTAACAGTTTCAATATCTTCCCAACCTATCCTAAATTTAATATTTAGAAACTCATAAATAATTCCTGTTTCATTAATAATCAATTTTTCTGGATTATTTAGTTGTTTGTACATTATGTTTATGGCTAATATTAAAACTACTACACCATAAACACCTGCAAATATTTCTATTAGTTGATTGGTAGAGTAGCCTTGATAAAGTATTAATCCTATTATTGGCATTAACAAAGCTGTTGCTATCAAAGCTATTTTTAAGTGTTTTTGATTACTTAATGGTGTTAATACTTCTATATTTTTATCTATAATATTTTTTCTTTTTTTAGGTTATTTATTAATATTATGTTAGATTATTTATTAATCTATTTTACTAATTTTATAATATCCTCGACCATACCAAAGTAGAGGTTCACCGCTTTGAGATCCTACAGCTTCTAGTTTACCAATAAAAATTGTATGATCTCCTGCATCACAAGTGGTATATAAAGAACAATCCATCCAAGCTAAACATTGATCTAAAATTGGCGCACCTGTTATTTCTTTATGATAAGCAACTCCAACCAAGAAATTTCCTTCTTCACCATAAAAACCAGCCCCAGAATTAGAAATCTCTTCTTGTCCAAGTGCCAAGATCATTACTCCAAAGGCTTCTTGCTGAAGTATTTGCTTATGAGTGCGGCTATTTTTATTTACTGCTACTAGTATTAAAAGGTGGTTCAATAGATAAAGAAGTAAATGAACTAGCTGTCATAGCTAATAGTCCTTCTTCTCTACAAGTAGTAATAATAGTAATACCGCTTGCCCAATTACTCATTGTTTGTTTAAATTGCTCTTTGGTAACAGACATTTTCAACCTCACAAAATTTTTATTTATCATTTTGTTAAAAACTAACCAATTATTAACTATAAACAAATTGAAACTAGATTTTATCTACCCCAATAATGTTATAAATAACAAAAATAATTGCAGACACAACAAAGATTTCTGCTTAAAATTAGTTTTTGGTAATAATATAGAGTATTTTTATTAAATATTTTATTAAAGCTTGCTAGCACATAAATTATAGCTCTATCTTGAGGTAAATATGAAAATTTGTCCTGCCTGCAAACAGGAATTTGAAGATAACCGCATAGTTTGTCCTAAAGATGGCAAAGAATTGATTTTTAAGAAAACTGCTAGCGATTTATTAATAGGACTAACCTTAGACAATAAATATAAAATAGAACGTCGAATTGGTCGCGGTGGAATGGGATCTGTCTACACTGCTCAACATATAACAATTAACAAACAAGTTGCAATCAAAGTGCTTTCTCGTGATATGACAGAAGATCCAACTTGTTATGAACGATTTAAAAGAGAAGCTATAACATCTGGTCGGATTAAACACCCTAATGCAGTTCCTGTAACAGACTTTGGGCAAACTGAAACAGGTATTGTTTATTTAGTAATGGAATATGTTGATGGCCCTACTTTAAGAAAAATTTTAGAACGTGAAAAACGCCTCTCTGCTGAAAGAACTGTAAATTTAGCAAAACAAATTTGTGCTGGAATTGCAGCAGCACATCGCGCTAATATTGTTCACCGAGACTTAAAGCCTGACAATGTAATGATTGAAATTATTGATGGTCAGGAAGTAGCAAAAGTGCTAGATTTTGGCATTGCTAAACTTAGAGATACACAACAGTTAACACAAATTACTAAAACTGATAGTGTATTAGGTACACCTCATTATATGTCTCCTGAACAATGTAGTGGAGGTACTGTAGATCATTTATCGGATATTTATTCTTTAGGTGTAATGACTTATGAAATGCTTGCAGGGCATGTTCCTTTTCAAGCGGCTTCTGCTCCAGCAATTATTGTTCAACATGTCACCAAAGACCCACAACCGCTAAATAAACTTTATCCGAATATCCCAGAACCAATCTCTCATGTAGTTATGCGTGCATTAGAAAAACAACCTTCACGCCGTCAACAAAGTGCCTCAGAATTAGCAAGCCAACTAGAAGCAGCTTTAGCAATTTCTGGTCTTTCAAATTCGGGAAAAATAGCATCTAACGAGCCGGCTCAATGGAGAGTGGTTTTTCAAGGAGTATTAGATAATTCTGAAAGCGGTCGCGCACGCTTATTAGATGGCTTACAACGTAGTTTTGGAATTTCTCAAACAAACGCTCAAGAACTCTTAAAAGGGCGTAAATTAAGCGTAAAAAGACTTCTTCACAACAAGAAGCAACTAAATATGCTGAAAAGTTAAGAGCCATCGGAGCAGATGTTGTAATTGAAGCTATACCAGAAAAGCTAGAAAATAAAGAAAATACTAACACTATTGCTTATCAACAAGATTCCTCACCCTTACGTCAAGAAGAAAAAACCCTTTCTGCTCAATCTAGCCAACCATCCAAAAATAGTAATTCCAATGATGTTGCTTTAGATCCGTTAGTAATGTTAGATGGTAGTGAGATGCTAAATTATGTCACAGAAAATTATGCTAAGTCTAAAGCTCTAAGCTCTTCAGAAATAGAAACTATTCAAGTAGATAGTGATACTACTAACTCAAGTAATTCTGCTACTAAATCATCTAGCCAAAATGAAACTTTATATCAAACCACTAATTTAGCAACAGATAAAAATTGGGATATTGATATAAATGGTTTTATTTATGAAAACCAAACAGCAGCAGATATAGAAGCAATGATTCGTGTTGGTCGCTTACGCCATACTCATAGAGCAAGACAGGGTAAAAATTCTTGGCAAGATATTGGTTCTATAAGTAATTTTCGACAAATAATAGAAGAAATTAACCCTAATGTCTTTCAACCTTTAGAACAAATTCAAGTAGATGAAAAGCGTTCAGAGGAACAACAAGCAGGTCAACGCTTTTTAAGAAGATTTATAGAACTTTGTGTTGCTACGCTATTAATTTATATTATTGTTAATTTTACTATGCAGTATTCTCAAAGACGCTTACTAGAAGATGATCTTAGAATAGTATTAGGTGATTCAAACATTACCATAAAAACCCTACGTAAACGCATTAATTCTGCTATTGAACAAAGAGGTTTAGAAGTTCCTAAAGAAGACATACATATTACGGTTGATCCTCCACAACAACAAGTAATCATTAGAGTTGATTATAAACGTACTATTTTAGGTATTCCTCTAAGTTATCAAGCAAAACGTGGTACGGGGGGCTTTAAACTACCAATTGCAGAACTAACAGAAGTTCCAGAAGGAGAATTAGATATTATTGGGCTACCTGCTGGCGAATTAGACCGCTATCGTCGTGAACAAGCCCTCAAAAAAGCTTCAGAAAAATTAGCTACTTATGAAGGAGAAAAAGAAACCTTAACAGAACGTAGCAAAGTGCTAAAAGAACTAGAACAATTTCAAGCAGCAGTTCCTTTGTTTGATGTTACTTCTATTGATGATAAAGGAAATCAAATTTATAGTAAGTCTATTAAAATCAATGAACAAGAATATGATAAAGAACAAATACAAAGCCAAATTAATCAACTAAAAACTAAATTAACTGATTTAGAAAATACCCTTGAACAACAACGCAAGAATAAAAAACAAGAACTAGAAAACCAACTTACTAAACCACCTGCAAATTAGTAGTATTATTAGCTAATTTGCATACATAAAAATAAGAATTTTTACGTCTATTCATTCCAAACTCAATAAAAATTTTTCTTCTGCACTTATCGCTTGACTTTTGGACACCTTTTGCTTATATTTCACTATATACTTTATTAATAAGAATTTATTGGCAAAACGCCCAAAAATCAATAAAAACAATGAAAGGCAACAATTATGGCAGACTTTAAAACAGAACGTAGTAAAGTAATAGAAGCAGCTATTGCACAAATTGAAAAACAATTTGGTAAAGGTGCTATTATGCGCTTAGGCGATAAAAAAGTTTCTGATGTTTTAGCAATCTCTTCTACTTGTTTAAGCATCGATGCTGCTGTTGGTATTGGCGGTTTTCCTCGCGGTCGTATTACAGAAGTTTATGGGCCAGAAAGTTCTGGTAAAACTACTTTAGCATTACATGTAGTAGCCGAGGCCCAACGCCTTGGAGGAAATGCAGCTTATATAGACGCTGAACATGCAATGGATTCAGAATATGCTGAAAAATTGGGCGTTAATACTAAAGAATTATTTATCTCCCAACCTGATAGCGGCGAACAAGCCCTAGAAATTACAGAACAATTATGCCGTTCAGGAGCATTTGATGTAATAGTTATTGATTCAGTAGCAGCACTTGTACCCCGTGCTGAATTAGATGGAGATATGGGAGATAATTTACCAGGACTACAAGCTCGCTTAATGTCACAAGCAATGCGTAAACTTACTGCTGCTGTATCTCGCTCAAATACTTGTTTAATCTTTATTAATCAAATTCGTGAAAAAATTGGTGTTATGTTTGGCTCGCCAGAAACAACTACTGGCGGTCGAGCATTAAAATTCTATGCTTCTGTACGTATTGAAATTCGTAGAGTTGGCCCAATTAAAGACGGGGAAAATATCGTAGGTAATCGTACTCGTGTCAAAGTTGTAAAAAACAAAGTTGCTCCTCCATTTAAGGAAACAGAGTTTGATATTATGTATGGTCAAGGTATTTCCCGCGCAGGTGATATTTTAGATTTAGCTGTAGAAAATAAAATTGTTGATAAAAGTGGCGCATGGTTCTCTTATAAAGGTGAACGTTTGGGTCAAGGCCGTGATAATGTAAAGAACTCATTACAACAAAACCCAGAACTATGTGAACGAATCAATCAAGAAGTACGCAAAGCCTTAAATATTCCTATAATTGATAGACTCTTCCCAGAAGAACCTCAAGAAGATTTTAAGGAAGTCAAAAAAACTACTCGTCCCGCAACTAATGCTAACTAATTAAAATCTCTCAAAATAGAATAAAGTAATAAATACTAACTAATATTTACTACTTTATTCTATTAAAAATTTACTTATCAAAAAAAAATAACAGGTGAGATTAATCACCTGTTAGAATTTGTGCTTTTACTGAGTGAGAGGTTATGAGAGGAGAGATTTGCGAGGAAGTTAAACTCTCATTGTTGACATTTTAGCTGCTAAAGTATCTTGAGCTTGTGTTTTTGATACATCACCACCATCTTTACCTTGACCTTGTAATTGCTTAAGTTGCTCAATAATTTTCTCTAAAGCTTGAATAATTTCACCGATTTGTTTGTCTTGACCACCAACACCTTTACTTGGGTCAGTTCCTTTAGCTGGGTCGGTTCCTTTTGTTGGGTCGGTTCCTTTAGCTGGGTCAGTTCCTTTAGCTGGGTCGGTTCCTTTACCGGCATCAGGTTGGCCGCCACCTTTAGAAGACTTAAGCAATTCTAGTAGTTTTTCTAATAGTCCAACTAATTGATTTAATATTTCATTAATACCACCTTGATTTGCCCCACCACTACCTTGCATTCCTTCCATTCCCTTCATTTGACCGGAATCTTTCATTTGGCCTGGGTCAGCAGGTTTCGCACCATCATTTTTACCAGCACCTGTTAATTGGCTAACTAAATCTTTGATTGCGCCGATTAACTCACCTTGGTTTTTGACTAGCCCATTGATGGCTTCTAAAGCACTGTTTAATCCTTCTAAAGCCTTATCTAATTTTTCATTGCCTTTATTTTTAGTTTTATCCGCAGCATCAGCACCAGTTGTTTTAGACATATCATTCATCTTCATCATTGAATTTGGACTATCTTTCATTGTTGGACTTTCCATTTGTGGATAATTTCTCATCATTGGTTTATCCATTTGATTTGGATAGCAGTTTTGTGTATTACCAAATCTATCAATTGATTCATTGGTTGGTTTTAAGTTTTCGTTAGCTTTACTTACTGGGATACCAGCTAAATTGCCTTTTGGAGCTAATTCTTGTTTACTATTTGGGTCAAAAGTGTTTCGTTGGTTAATTGATTGAGTGTTGATTCCTTGATTGTTGTTTGTTGAAATATTGTTGATAGCCATTGTTGTAATCTCCTTAAATTTTTAATTTTTGATTTAGTGTGTCTTTCTGACCAAGAGTAATGGCAAGGCTTGTTCCAAAGAGGAAATTAAAAATCTAAGAAAATAATATTTTAGCTTATTTACTGAATAATAAAGATTTATAGATAGCAGCAAAAAAATATTTTAGTTACTTTTTAGCCTTAAACTAGAAATTCTGCCAGTTCTGGCAGATTACTAAATGTCAAAACTGGCATTCTTGTCAAAGTTGTCAGAATCATTCAAGCTAAGACCAAAAAAGACACTTTCTCCAGAAAGTTAAAAGTTGGTGAATATACAAATTAGATTGAGGATTAGAATTTAGCGATTAAGCAACAGAACGCTTGGCTTCTTCAATTCTATTACTTAGTTCTTTTTGTAAGTTGGTAGCAATAAAACTAATTTCTTCTTGAATATTATCTGCTTGAGATTGTGAGAGTTGAAAGGAAACAAAACATTTTAATTGAATTAGAGATTGTCCTTTACCTTTAGTGTGATAAATAATCCTTATTTTAACACTAGGAAAACTAGCATAAATTTCATCTCGAAGTTTTTCTATAAACAAATAAGGGTTAACTAAACCTAAACTTCTACTGTTTAAGCTTATTTGGTATATCACTTTATTATTAGAAATGTTTTCACCATTCATAATAATATCTCTTTAGTTCTAGTAGTTTTTATTTTTATATTTCAGCATAGCTTAAAACTTAAATGTGTATTAGTCAATAAGCTAGCTCCACAAAATTAAATAATAACTTTAACAGACTAATTTTTTACTTAGATTAAGAGTCTTTAGTTTAGTAAATTAGTGGATGGAAAATCCATTAGTAAAAATAATAAGGATAGAGAGTTTTTAAATTCTTCTATCCTTATTATTTAATTAAACTATTTAGATTCATCAATATAGGCAGGTTGTTTAGGACGTAGTGCAGGAGTTTTCTTTAACTCTTCTAAAAGAACTTCAACAGCTTTTTCTAAACTAGGATCTTGTCCTTTGTTAATTAGATCTGCGCGGTCTAAAACTTCAATATCTGGCGAAACACCTTCATTTTCTACTACCCATTGTCCATCCGTACTAAAAAATACGAAACGATGGTGCGCTAACAGAACCGTTATCAACAAGTTGTGGATTAGCAGTAATACCAATTAAACCACCCCAAGTTCTAGTTCCAATAACTTTTCCAAGCTGACGTTTACGGAAATAATAAGGTAGCGCATCACCACCAGAAGATGAATAACCATTAGTTAACATTGCTTTTGGCCCATCATGACTTGCATTAGGCGCACCTGCTGGTGTAACTCCACGTCGCGCCCAATAATTTAGCTTAGGACGGTCTAAAAGCTCTATCATACGATCAGGTATAAATCCGCCTCCATTATAGCGATCATCTATAATCAAAGCTTCTTTATGAATTTGTGGAAAGAAATTTTTGAAAAGCTCTCGGTTGCCTTCCATTGCTGTATTAGGTAAATGAATGTAGCCAATACGACCATTAGAAAGTTTTTCAACATATTCACGTCTTGATTGTATCCAATCTAAATAGCGTAAATTACCTTCTTCAGTTACAGGACGCACCTTTTCTTCACGCGCACCTTCTAAACTAGGTTTATCATTGACGAGTAAAGAAACAACTCTATCACCTCGATTTTCCATTAATTGATAGAAATTTTTCACATCCTTACTAGAACGCCCATCTACAGCTAGAATAAAATCTCCTGTCTTTACTTTTATTCCTGGCTCAGTTAATGGTGAGCGGAAATTTTCATGCCAATTTTCCCCAGGAAATATCTTTTCAATCTTAAAATAGCCTGAAGAATGAGCAACTATTTCTGCCCCTAAAAGACCTCCTTCTCTTCTAGCTACATTTGGATTATCACCTGAATTAACATAAACGTGGCCCGCATTAAGCTCGCCTCCTAATTCACCCAAAATAAAATCTAAGTCATAGCGTGTACCAATAAAAGGAACCATTACTTGATAGCGATCTCGCATTTTTTTCCAATCTACACCATGCATATTTGGGTCATAAAACCAATCCCTCCAAACACGCCAAGCATCAACATACATTTGCTGCCATTCTGCTTTAGGTTCTATTTTCATTTCTAATTTATCAAGTCCAAGTAGTCCATCTGTTGGTTTTTGCCCTGCTTGTGCTGGTACAATACCGTAATCTCTGCCACGACGGAAAATTACTTTTTTTCCATCCGCAGAAATATCATAGCCAGCGATTCCTTCTAAAATAGTTTCTTCTTTTTTTGACTCAATGTTGTAAAACTTTAGGTTAGGCCCTGTTAGATAAAATATACCTTTGTCATTAGTGGTAAGTCCTCGGTAATTACTAGCAGACCCAGGAATAGCTCGAACACGGCTTTCAAATCCAGCTATATCAACTTTAATATCTGTTTTTTCACTTTTTTTCTTATCTTTATTTTCTTCTGTAGACTTATCAGCTTTTTCACCCTTCTCAGGCTTTTCACTAGAAAGCTTTTCTTCATCGCTAGTAGGAAGTAGTAAAGCCGGGCCATCACTTGCAAGAAGTCCAACATAAACCCTAGTAGGATTGGTAGTAATATAGTTAAACTCAAGTCCGCTAAAGGTTAAGTTAATATCTCGGTTAGACAAGAAATAAAGATATCGCCCTTTTGGATCAAAAACTGGAAAATCATCATCTGTCAATCCACTAGTTAGTTGGTAATTTTTTCCTTCTGCAACTGAATGTAGCCAAATTGTAGACAAAGTGTTATCAGCATTTTTTGTGTAAGCAATCCATTTGCTATCTGGCGACCAAGTATAAGTATTAATATCATTATTTGTACTACGATCCGCATCAACTACTTTGCCTGTATCAATATTGACATAGCGCAGACGTTGTTTTTTATCTCCAAACACTAACATCTTGCTATCTGGTGACCAAATAGGAGCAAATGTCCAAATGTCTCCGCCTGTTGTGATACGTTTTTCTTCACCTGAGCCATCAGATTTTCTTAAGTAAACTTCATACTCCCCAGATCTATCACTAAGATACGCTATCCAATTACCATCAGGCGACCAAACAGCGTCCATCTCTCTAATTCCTGGAGTTAGAGTAATATTGCGAATTTCTCCATCTTTGGCTGGAACTGTAAAAATATCTCCTCTAGCTGTTATAACGGCTCTAGCCCCACTTGGAGAAAGTGAAAAGTTATCAATAAAATCTCTTACATTTTTATAGTAAGGAAGCGTTTGTGGTAGATCTCCTATAGCTTTAATAGCTACTTGCTCAGTTTTTTTTGTCTTAGTATCAAATTTATAAACATAGCCTCCTAATTGATAAACAATATGTTGTCCATCTGAACTACTAGGCCAAAGTACATCATAATCATTATGATTAGTCACTTTACGAGTTTGCTTATTTTTTGTATTGTAAGCATAAAGATTAAGTGTGTGTTCTTTGTCAGAAGTATAATAAATATTATCCCCTATCCAAATAGGCTGGTTATCTGTACCAATATGATTAGTAATTTTCTCTGTAGCATTAGTTTTTAAGTCATAAATCCAAACATCTTGAGCGCGTCCGCCACGATGACGTTTCCAGGTGCGATATTCTCTTTCTATTGGGGTATAAGCAAATTTAGTCCCATCAGGTGAAAGAGTTCCGCCACCACTTTCAGGAATTCCCATTGCGGTTTCCATTCCACCAGCTACAGGAATAAGAAAAGGTTTTCCCATACGTTCTCCCCAAGGGAGACGATTGCCACGAAAAACAACATTTTTCCATCAGGAGTCCAATCTAGGATTTGGTAATCATAGCCTCCTCGGGGCGGCATTGGGCCAACATCATTATAGAAAGTTAATTGTTTTGGCTCACCACCATTAACATTCATTACATAAACTTGTCGTGTTCCGCTATATTCTGCTGAAAAAGCTATTAGCTTTCCATCAGGTGAAAATTTAGGAAAAAGTTCTTGTCCTGAGTGTGAGGTTAATTTCCGTGCATTTGGGTTGTTTCCTTCCTGAATCCAAATATCTCCTGCATAAACAAAAACAACTTTGTCTGTATGCACATCAGGAAAGCGTAAAAGCCTAGTTAGGTCATTTTGTTGAGCTAGGGCCAACAAAGGAAATAGCAGCATTAATGCAAAAAGCAAGCATAACTTTCGCATCTTTGATCCTTTCTTAGATAAATTTGATAACTATTGATTAAGAAAAAAGCTTTATTGTAAATAAGTTTAGTAGGTTATTAAACAAATTTTATGCCAACTAATATTTATAGCAATATAAGCTTGGATAAGTTATTTATAAGCTTTAACAGGATAAACTAGTATTGCATTATTTAGCTACTATGTTTAATGTGTCCGTTTTTGGGAAAATAGATTTCCACTTCTGAGCTTTTTCTTTTTGCTGTTAAACTAAATTAAAGTGAATAGGAGGTTTAAAGTTTTTAATGAGTACCAATACAAAATGGTTTAGTTGCTATAAACCAAAACCCAAAGCCAAACTAAGATTATTTTGTTTTCCTTATGCAGGGGGTGGAAGCAGTATTTTCCGCACTTGGTCAGATGATTTACCTGATTGGTTAGAAGTTTGTCCCATCCAACTTCCAGCAAGAGAGAACCGTATTTTAGAAAAACCTTTCTATCAAATGGCTGATTTAGTCCCATCTGTTGCACAAGCAATAAAGCCTTATTTAGACCTACCTTTTGCTCTTTTTGGTCATAGTATGGGAGCATGGATAGCTTTTGAACTAGCACATCATTTAGAGAAAAATTTTAATTTATTAACTAAACATCTTTTTATTTCTGCTCGCTTTTCTCCTCAAACTATTGATAATAAAGGCTTACATATATTATCTGATGCAGATTTTAGAGAAAAGTTAAAAATGTATGGTGGGACACCTAAAGCAGTTTTAGAAAGTGATGAACTAATGCAATTACTAATACCCATCTTAAAAGCAGATTTTTCTATTTGTGAAACTTATGTTTATAAACAAAACGACCCTTTAACTTGCCCTATATCAGTCTTTGGCGCAACAAAAGATCATCTTGTTGATGCTGATAGTTTAGTGGAATGGGAAAAAGAAACCTCAAATAATTTTAGAATAGAAATGTTTGCAGGAGATCATTTCTTTTTACGTAACTATCAAAAAGAATTATTAACATCAATTACAAAAGACTTAGAAATGTTAAACCTATGATAAATAACTACTTAAATAAAATACTATCAATAAATGTCTTAGAAGAAAAAATCTTAAAAGCGCGTGTAGAAGCAAAAACAATAGTTTTTGCTAATGGTTGTTTTGACCTTTTGCATGTAGGCCATGTTCGTTATTTATATGGAGCTAAAGCTCTAGGAGATTTATTAGTAGTAGCAATTAATAGTGATAGAATCGTCCAGCAACTTAAAGGAAGTAATAGACCTATAACATCTGAAAATGAGCGTGCAGAGATCATAGCAGCACTTTCTTGTGTTGATTATGTAACAATTTTTGATACTCCAACAGTTACAGAGCTACTATTATTACTTAAGCCGGATATTCATGCTAAAGGAACAGATTACACAATTGAAACTGTCCCAGAACGTGAAATTGTTAAAAGTTATGGTGGTAGAGTTGCTATTGTGGGCGATCCAAAAGATCATTCAACTTCTTCTATTCTTGAACAAATAATTTAATAAGCTTAAGTATATTTCTTAGTTTTTAATTATAGATTATCAAAAATAAATCAGCTTGGCTTGTTTGTTAATGTAACTAAATGCTAGACTAGCGATTTTATTTTTTAAGCATTAAATTTTTAAAGGATTTTCTAAACTAAAATTATTGTGAAAGAAACAATTGCTAGAGTAAAAGAAATTAAGCATTTTGGAAGGTCATATTGCCAAATAAAATTAGTCATTGATAAAGAATTAAAGATTGAACCAGGCCAATTTGCAATGCTTAAGCCTGTTGGAGCATTTGAACCACTTCTAAGACGTGCAATGGCTTTTTATCAAGTGAGTACAATAAAAAACCAAACTTTTGTAGATTTTATTTTTAATATCCTTGGTCGAGGTACACAAGTTTTAGCTCAAATGCATGTTGGCGATAAAGTAGAATTTCTTGGCCCACTTGGAAAAAATTTTTCTGTTTTGCCTGCTAAAACTATTCAAAATGCAATAATTGTTGCTGGCGGTGTAGGAACGCCCGCCGTTTTGATGTTGGCTCAAGAATTATGCAAAGAAAAAATTGAAACAACTATTTTTCTTGGTGCGCGGAGTGAAGCGGATCTAGTTGGTATGGAAGACTTTAGCCAACTACCAGCAAAACTTTTTATTGCTACTGATGATGGATCGGTTGGAGATAAAGGTTTTGTAACAAATTCGTTAGAAAATTTCTTAAAACAAACTTTAGAACAAAACAAACCTTTTAACTCTGTAATTTATACTTGTGGGCCAGAGATTATGATGGAAACAACAGCAAAAATTGGCCTTAAATATAACTTAAAAACCTATGCTTCCTTAGAAGCTCGTATGGCCTGCGGTTTTGGTGTTTGTGTCGGTTGTGTTGTTGAAATTGAGTCAAAGCAAGACTCTAGCTATCAACGTGTTTGCGTTGAAGGGCCAGTTTTTGACGCTAGCGAGGTGATTTGGTGAGTGATTTAGAAAAACTTCAACCTTCTACTAATACAAATTCCCTAAACAGGCTAGAAATAGAAATTGCTGGTATTAAGTTTCAAAACCCTGTTTTAACTGCTAGTGGGACGTTTGGTTATGGGTTAGATTTTGCTGATTTAATAGACTTAAACCGTTTAGGCGGTTTTTGTAGCAAAGGACTTTCGCCTAAACCAATGAAAGGAAATCCTCCTCCACGTATTGTAGAAACTCATGGAGGAATGCTTAATGCTATTGGACTGCAAAACATTGGTGCTAAAGCATTTGTAACTGATACGCTGCCACAATTAAAAAAATATAACACCAAAGTAATTGCTAATGTTTTTGGTTATTCTTTAGAAGAATATATTGAAGCAATAGAAATACTTAATGATGGTGATGGAATTTCAGCTTATGAATTAAATATTTCCTGCCCAAATGTTAAACAAGGCGGAATTGTAATCGGTAATTCTCCAGATGCAGCAGCAGAAGTTACAACGGCTGTAAAACAAGTAGCAAAACGTCCAGTTATTGTAAAGCTTTCTCCTAATGTAACTAGTATTAAGGAATTAGCTTTAGCCGTAGAAGGAGCAGGTGCAGACGCTCTTTCCTTAATAAATACTTTGGTAGGAATGTCAATAGATGTTTATAGCCGTCGTCCACGAATTGCTAATGTTACAGGCGGTCTTTCCGGGCCAGCAGTAAAACCTGTTGCAGTTAGAATGGTTTATGAAGTGGCTCAAGTCGTTAAAATACCAATCATTGGTATAGGAGGAATTGCTAATTGGATGGATGCAGTAGAATTTTTTATTGCTGGAGCTTGTGCAATACAAATTGGAACAGCTAACTATTATGATCCTTGTGTATCAATAAAAATCATAGATGGGCTTCTTTCATACTGTGAAAGCCAAAAACTTTCTCATATCTCCGAAATTTTTAACTCATTAAAAAAATAATTCCTTCATTATATTTAACTTACTGGTTTAGCATTATTAACTAACAAACTTCTAGCAATAGTTTTTAGTTTTCTATATCATAGATTTACATAATCTTACAAAAATTAGGTCTAAAGTATGGGAAAGAAATTAATAGGTTTATTTGGTGTGCTAGTTACATTATTTAGCTTGTTTTTTGTTTTTGCTGCGATTGGAGACTTAATTTTTGGAAGCAAAACAGGTACTAGTGTAGGTGTTTTATTAGGTTTGTTAGTATTTTTTTCAGGAACAAGTTTTTGTGGGATTTTGCTAGCACGACAAGGATTTAAGAAAGGTGGAAGCAACCTTGAACAAGAGCAAATAATATTAGCTCTTGCAAAAACTGCTAAAGGCAAGCTTACAGTTGCAGAAGTTGCGCTTCGTTGCAATCTATCTATTGAAGATAGCCAAGCCATTTTAGATAAATTTGCGGCTCAAGGTGTAGCAAATCTTCAATTTACAGATGAAGGAAACAGTATTTATTTATTTTCTAGCTTTTTAGCAGAACAAAAACCCGCTTTACCATTTGACCCAATCCAAACAAATTATTCAGAACCTTCTGAACCACAAAAAAATCCTAATAGACAAAGAGCGTTAGAGTAGGCTTTTAGCTTTTACAAGCATTAATTATTCGCTCTGCGGCTTCAATTACATCTTCCATACTAGTAAATTTACCAAAACTAAAGCGAATTGCTCCAAGCGAGTCTTCTGCACTAACGCCCATTGCACTTAGCACGGCTGAAGGCTGCCTTGAACTAGTATGACAAGCGGCCCCAAGTGAGGCTGCTATTTCAGTTGCTAGTAAAAGCTTTTGTCCATCTTGCCCAGGAAAACTTAAATTAAGTGTATTTGGTAATCGCTCTGTAGGATGACCATTTAATTTAATATTTTTTAGTGATTCAATAATTAACTGATGAAATTTATCTCGTTTTTCTTTTACACTAGCAATTGTGCTGCTGTTTTTTGCTATTTGACAAGCTTTACCCAGCCCAACAGCACCAGCAACATTAACTGTTCCTGCACGTCGTCCATTTTCATGACCAGCACCTAGCATATACGGTGCAACTTCTACGCCCTCCCGTACAAATAAAGCCCCAACGCCTTTTGGCCCATAAAACTTATGTGCTGCTATAGTCAGTAAGTCAATATTCATTGCTTGCACATCTACTGGTAGCTTACTAATTGATTGTGCTGTATCTGTATGAAAATAAATGTTTTTTTGACGTGCTAAACGTCCAATCTCTGCAATAGGTTGGACTGTCCCTACTTCATTATTAGCGTGCATTATGCTAATTAAAATTGTTTTTGGAGTAATGGCTTTTTCTAGCTCATTAATATCAATTTGACCAAAATGATTAACAGGTAGAAAAGTTGTTTCAAATCCTAACAAAGCTAATTCTTGACAACATTTAATGATAGAAGGATGTTCAATTTGGCTAGTAATAATATGATTACCTAGGCTAGCACGAGATTTTGCAACACCTCGAATTATTGAATTATTGCTTTCTGTTCCTCCACCAGTAAAAATTATTTCGCTTGGCTGACAATTAATTAAAGCTGCAACTTCATTTCGAGCTTGATTTAACCCTTGTGCAGCACGTTGTCCAAAGCTATGAAAACTAAGTGAGTTAGCAAAATTTTCTGTTAAGTATGGAAGCATTACTTCCAAAACTTCTGGATCAAGCGGAGAAGTAGCATTGTAGTCAAGATAAATACTTTTCATTTTTCATAATCCTTAAAACAAATAACTTAATTAGGAATAAGTAGCTTACTACCTATCACAATTACAAGAAAGCCTAGAATATCTAGCAAAACGCCATATTTCACCATATTTGTTATAGAAATATAACCTGAACTATAAACTATTGCATTTGTTGGGGTAGAAATAGGTAGCATAAAACCCAAGGAAGAGGCCATAGAAGCGGCTATTGCGGCTTGAAATCCATTAGCACCAGCAATAGCAATTACTACAGGAACAACCATATTAGCAGAAGAAACATTAGAAGTTAGCTCAGAAACTAAAATCGCCACTATTGAGACGCTAGCAATTAACCCTGAACCTGAACTTGGTATAAAACTACTTAAATATGTTCCAATAGATTCAGCCAATTTAGTGGAAAAAGCTAGTTGTCCTAAAAGTATCCCTCCCCCGTAAAGTGCCATTACTGCCCAATCAATTTCTAAAGCTTGTTTAACATTGATGGTAAATTCTTGTTTTTTCCAATTTATGGGAAGCAAAAAAAGAAGACAAGCACCAGTAAGTGCAGCAACGCTTTCAGGAACATGTGCTATAAAAGTTTTTGTAAAGCTATGTCCATCTCCAATAGTTAAAGAAAGTATTCCTGGCATAATCCAAAGCAGCACAGTAACCGAAAAAGCAATTATTACGTTAAACTCGCCTCTAGTAAGTTTGCCTAATTTATTTTTTTCAGCTAAAAATTTTTCTCTAACACCTTCAAGTTTTTTTACTGGAGTTGGACAAAGAAAGTTTAAGTAAAAAAACAGTAGCAAATACATGACAATTACTATTGGAACAGCAAATGTCATCCATTCAAAAAAAGAAATTCGTCTTAGCAATTGTTTTTCAATAAACCCTAAACCTATTAAATTTGTTGGTGTGCCAACAGGAGTAGCTAAGCCCACCAATAGAAGCACCAAAAGCGCAAATTAGCATAATAGCGCATGGGTAAGCCTTACCTACAAGATCACCTTTAAGGTTTTGTAATGTACGAATAATTGCTAGTCCAATAGGAAACATCATTGCAGCCGTAGCAGTGTTAGAAATCCACATTGAAATTAGGCAACAAACTCCACCATAAGCAAATAAAATTCGGCTAGGACGTTCAGCAATTAAAGGGTTTGACAAAACAAGATAAGCAAAACGACGATCTAAACCATGAATACATATTGCTTTAGTTGTAATAAAAGCACCCAAAAATAAAAACATTATTGGGTCAGCAAAAGCATTAAAAGCTTCCTTGGCTGGTGCAATTCCTAACAAAATAACCAAGGTTGGGGCAAGCAACCCTGTTACGGCTAAAGGCAAGGCTTCAGTAATCCATAAAGTACCTACAAGACCCATTAAAGCTGCTAGTTTATGGGCTACTGGACTAAGTGAAGGTAAAGGAAGAAACCATAAAATAAAAAAAACTATTGGAGCAATAATCCAACCTGCAAATTTTCGTAGCGTTTCAAAGCGTTCTTCGGCTGAACTAATGGTTTCTTTTATTTCTTCTTGTAAGTGATCTGACATAATCAGTAATTACTAATAAGTGAACTGATCAAGAGCATCAGCTAAATTTGGTAAGTTATTGTCTTTTTCAGATAAAATTGGACTGTCTACAGGCCAATCAATATTAATAGTTTTATCAGACCAAAGAACTCCCCTGTCTAAACTAGGAGCATAAAAGTTAGTTGCTTTATAAATAACATCAGCTATATCACTTAGGACACAAAACCCATGTGCAAAACCTGGTGGAACATAAAATTGATGTTGATTTTCTTCTGAAAGATTTGCACTAACCCATTTACCATAACTAGGCGAACCCTTACGAATATCTACGGCAACATCAAAGATTTCACCTCTTACACAGCGAACTAGCTTTCCTTGTGCCATTGGGTCAGCTTGGTAATGAAGACCTCGTAAAACACCTTTGAAGGAGCGAGAAAAATTATCTTGGACAAAATCTATCAAAATTCCTAATTCAGCAAATTCTTTTTTGTTATAGCTTTCTAGGAAAAAACCTCGGCTGTCAGGATAGATCTTTGGAATTAAAAGCAACACTTCTGGGATTGCCATTTTTGTTAGAGTAAAAGCCATAAAAAATTATTGCTCCTAACTTATTGTAAAATAAATATTATTTGATATTTTAAGGTAATTCTACAATAGCATCATCTCCTACCATTAAGCGTAAAGACTTTTTTATTCCCTTATGTTTAGTAACTATAGATTGTTTACCAATTAAAGACTCGTCTAAATGTTCAACAGCAATAATTTTGCTATCTTCTAGGATTACGGAACATTCTACAGCAGAATTTTCTATATGGCAGCCATCACTAATGCTAGTGTATGGGCCAACATAAGCATTTCTAATTACTACATTTTTACAAATTTTAGAAGGGCCTCGAATAACGCTATTCTCTACAATAGAGCTAGAATCAATAAAAACCCGACCAGCAATATTAGAATTATTATCTACACTACCTCGAATATCTCGCTCAGTAAATTCATCTAAAACCATTCGATTAGCTTCGATGATATCATCTTTTTTACCGGTATCTAGCCACCATTTTTCTAAAAAATGAGCTTTTACTTTACCTTCAGCAGTAACTAGATTTTGGATTGCATCAGTAATTTCTAGCTCTCCACGAGCAGAAGGTTTTAGATCTTCAATAATTTTATGAATTGTTGGGTTAAAGAGATAAACGCCAACTAGGGCTAAGTCCGAAGGCGGTTTTTTAGGTTTTTCAATCAATCTTAGGACTCTACCGCTATCATCTACAACAGCAACGCCAAAAGCGCGTGGATCTGGAACTTTCTTAAGTAAAATAATTGCGTCCAGGTCTTCTTTAACAAAAGTATCTACAAAGCCTTTAACAGAATCTCCAATTAAATTATCTCCTAAGTACATTAAAAAAGAGCTATTGCCAAGAAAATCTTGAGCAATTCTTACTGCATGAGCAAGTCCAGCAGGTTTATCTTGCATAATAAAAGTAAATTTATGTTGCCAAGGATTTTCTTGTAAAGATTCGCGGATCATATCCCCAGTTTCAGGTGCGATAATTACGCCAACTTCAGAAATACCAGCTTCTTTGATTTGATCCATAACAAAATAAAGAATAGGTTTTGCTGCAACTGGAAGTAATTGTTTGGGTAATGTATGGGTTAATGGACGTAAGCGAGTACCCTTACCCCCAGAAAGAACTAGTGCTTTCATAATTAAATTTCCCTAAGTAAATGGATTTGCTATAAATGATAATGCGGGCTAACTCACCCGCATTATCGTTTATACTGTTGTTTTGCTTATGTATAGCATTTTATTTACTACCACCACGAGTAAGCGCGACAAATTCTTGAGCTTTTTCTTTCATACCAACATTTAAGGCTTCCTCTTCATTTACTCCAACTTGAGCAGCATAGTCACGGACATCTTGGGTAATTTTCATAGAGCAGAATTTTGGCCCGCACATTGAGCAGAAATGCGCCTCTTTAGCACCTTCAGCCGGCAAAGTCTCATCGTGATAAGCAAGTGCCGTTTCTGGATCAAGGGATAAATTAAATTGATCTCGCCAACGAAATTCAAATCTAGCTTTAGAAAGTGCGTTGTCTCGCTCTTTAGCTCCAGGATGGTTTTTAGCTAAATCAGCAGCATGAGCAGCAATTTTATAAGCGATTACACCTTGTTTAACATCTTCTTTATTAGGTAAACCTAGATGTTCTTTTGGAGTTACATAACAAAGCATTGCCGTCCCATACCAACCAATCATTGCCGCGCCAATTGCAGAAGTAATATGATCATAGCCTGGGGCAATGTCAGTAACTAAAGG
The DNA here is from genome assembly GCA_016713405.1 of Blastocatellia bacterium. NCBI lineage: Bacteria > Pseudomonadati > Acidobacteriota > Blastocatellia > Blastocatellia bacterium. The sequence goes on along the minus strand of JADJPF010000001.1, from coordinate 481,969 downwards.
CCCTAGGGTATAGAATGGAGCTTCATGACAAACTTCCATTTGACGATCAACATTTTCTTTAATTAAGTGTAAGGGAACGTGTCCTGGGCCTTCAATCATTACTTGAACATCGTGTTTCCAAGCAATTTTTGTAAGTTCGCCTAGAGTGTCAAGTTCAGCAAATTGAGCAGCATCATTAGCATCAGCAATTGAGCCTGGGCGCAAGCCATCACCTAAAGAAAAGCTAATATCATATTTTTTCATTAGCTCACAAATACGATCAAATTCTGTATAAAGAAAGTTTTCCTTGTGATGAGCCAAACACCATTTAGCTAAAATTGAACCTCCACGAGAAACAATTCCTGTTAATCGTTTTGCTGTTAAAGGAATATATCTAAGTAAAACACCAGCATGAATAGTAAAATAATCTACACCTTGTTCAGCTTGTTCAACTAAGGTTTCCATAAATATATCAATATTTAACTTTTCCACCTGTCCATCAACTTTTTCTAAGGCTTGATAAATTGGGACTGTACCAATAGGAACTGGAGAATTTCTTAATATCCACTCTCTAGTTTCTTTAATATTTTTACCTGTAGAAAGATCCATTACAGTATCAGCACCCCATTTAACAGACCATTTCATTTTGTCCACTTCTTCTTCTATTGAAGAAGCTACAGCAGAATTACCAATATTAGCATTAATTTTGACCAAAAAATTACGTCCAATTATCATTGGTTCGCTTTCTGGATGGTTAATATTGGCAGGAATGATGGCACGACCACGAGCTACTTCATCGCGTACAAACTCAGGAGAAACATTTTCTCTAAGAGCAATATAGCGCATTTCCTCAGTAATTTCACCAAGACGGGCATAGTGCATTTGAGAAAAGTTTGTATCGCCACGCTCTTTACGTTTTTTAATCCATTCTGCTCTTAGCTTTGGTAAGCCTTCTTTAACGTCATAACCTTGGGGGCCTGCTGTATCATATAAATAAAAAGATGGTTCACCATCAGACAGCTTTATTTCTCGGCGGGGAATTTTGAATTCTTGTTGATTCATTCTTGGTACTCCAAAATAGGATTTTAGGATGGAAAAGATTCTCTATTTTAGAGAATAGTCTTTAGCCAAACAACCTTTTATCACAGGATTAGAGATTTAACTTTTAACAAGCGCAAAAAAAGCTCTTGTACTATAATTTTTCTAAATATTTAATTTTGTGGTTAGAGACTTCCATTTTATGCAATTTATTAACAAAACTAGCCTTTTAGAAACGGATTTCTTAAATTTACAATTAGAGATCCCTAACACTACTTCGCTACTAAATTTAATTAATTGGGGAAAAAAGAAAAATGCTTTTGTTTCAGAAGTAGTAAAACTGGATGAATATACTTTTGATATTATTATTCCCTGGCAAAATAACTTAGTTTTAGTGCCTGATGTTACTTGATTAGGAGCAATCAATAGCATCTCCGTGTGGGATCATATACCTAATGCTAAAGAATTGCTTAATGCTAGATTAGAAAGAGGTTGGCAGCCGACTCCATCACTTTTACAAACGGGAGAGGAAATTTTAGGTTATGCTGCCTGTCTTAGAAACTAGTAGTTGTTGTGTTATATTTAGTTACTTTGAAATTTTTCTATCATCAAAAATTTTATTCTATTAAGTATTTTTAAGGAGAAATTTTTATGGTTCTACGAAGGGCTGTTTTAGCCTTTATTGCTATCTTATGTTTATTTTTAACCAATAATTTATTTGTTAACTCTGCTAATACAAACAACTTATCAAAATCCAAAGCTGAAATAACAAAAAACATAGAATTAAGTAATGTATTTATGACTGAAGAAGGCCCGGTACGTGGGGAAGTTTTAGAAAACTCTACAGTCTTTCGCGGAATCCCTTATGCTGCTGCTCCTGTTGGAAATTTGCGTTGGAAACCACCTCAAGCAGCAGAAATGCGCACAGATATCTTTGATGCAGTAAGTTTTGGCTCACCCTGCGCACAACCCCAACGAGGACAAACTGTTGGCAGTGAAGATTGTTTATTCTTAAACATTTGGACACCTAAAACATTAACCACTGACCTAAAACCAGTGATGCTTTTTATTCATGGTGGTGGTAATATTACTCAATCAGGAGATCAAAGAATTAATGGAGAATTAATTTATGATGGTCAACCTTTTGCTGAAAAAGCTGGTGTGGTACTAGTAAATATTAATTATCGTTTAGGCCCACTAGGATTTCTTGCTCACCCTGCCCTAACAATGGAAGATGCTAATGGTAGCTCTGGTAACTATGGGATTTTAGACCAATTGGCCGCGCTTCAATGGGTAAAGAAAAATCTTTCTAATTTTGGTGGTGATCCAGATAATATTACAATTTTGGTGAATCTGCTGGCGGAAGTGATGTTTCTACTTTAGTTGCTTCACCCTTGGCAAAAGGCTTATTTCAAAAGGCTATTATCCAAAGTGCTTTTCCAATATTAATACAGCGTTTCTTAAAAGATAGTAGTCGCAGTCTTCGAGGAGTTTCAGCCGAGGATTTTGGTTTAAGAATGGCTACTCAGCTTGGTTGCGGTCAAGCTAGCAATGTAGCTGACTGTTTACGTAGCAAAACCCCTGATCAATTATTAAAAGCTATTGCGCCTGACCAAACAGCCGATGTTGCTGGCACAACAGGCATTCCTTATGGTGCTAATGTGGATGGTTATGTACTACCAACCGCTAGCGAAGAAATTTTTTCTAGTGGTCAACAAAATCCAGTAACTTTAATGATTGGAACAAATAAAAATGAGGCTTTAGGTTTTATTGAAAATATTCCGTTAGAAACGGAAGCCCAGTTTAGATTAGCTCTACAAATTGTTTTTGGTGCAGAAGACTTAAATGCTGTTGTTAAACGCTATCCTATCTCTGACTATGGAACACCTCGTTTAACTGCTGATGCCATAATAACCGATAAATTCTTTTTCTGCCCTACACGAACATCTTTTCGTGCTTTTGCAGCAAATAAAGCTAATGCTTATGTTTATCTTTTTACTCGTGCTTTAGAGTCAAGAAAAGCTCGTGGTGCTGAACATGGCTTAGAGTTAGGCTTTGTTTTTAATACTTTAGCTAAAATTAATACTGTAGCTCCAACGGCTGAAGAGCTTAGACTATCTGAAATGATGCTTAAATATTGGTCAAACTTTGCAAAAACTGGTGATCCTAATTCAACAGATTTACCTATTTGGCCGGTTTATAAGAAAAATGGAGATAAAACTTTTGTTTTAGATATCCAAACAAGCACTAGCAAAGGTTTTAGAAAGAAATTCTGTTCTTTCTTTACTAAACTTGATGCAAATAGAACTTTCCTTGCTGATTGTGGTTGTGAATAACAAACTAAGAATATTTACTATAATTTTAAGTGTAAAAATAGCTAGTTTTTGCTAGCTATTTTTATTTTATTTACTAACCTTAGAATACTACTTGTTTTTATTTACATAAATTACTTTATTTATATAATTTAGTGCCATGCAAAAAATTACTTCTTTTCTTCAAGAGCAATCTAAAACTTTAGGTAATTGGGCAAATACTTTTTGGCTAGTTCTTGGTTTAGTAACCCTAGCAAAACTAATGATTGCCTTTAATACCTATGGGACAAATGATGTCAAATATTGGGAAACTTTTTTACAAACAGCTAAAGAATTTGGAGGATTAGAGACGTATAAAAGAATTTGGTATTTTAACCATCCACCTTTTATGCTCAATTGGCTGTTTATTTTAGATTTTTTTGCAAATTTTTCAGGAATAGCTTTTCCATTTTGGCTAAGGCTTCCTGCAATAATAGCTGATATAGCTATTATTGTATTGATCATTAAGATATTTAATCAGATAGCTCCTAATAAATTCTCAATATTGGCTTTAATGCTTTTAGCTACTGCTCCTACTTCAATGATGATTTCAGGTTTTCACGGAAACACAGATCCAGTAATGATATTTTTTCTTATCTTATCTATTTACTTACTCAGCAATAATCACCCTGTTTGGTTAGCTGGTGCTGCGTTAGGAATGAGCTTAAACATTAAAGTAGTATGTTTAATTCTTATGCCTTGTATGTTTTTTTATTTGCCAGATATGAAAAAAAGGTGGGAGTATTTTCTAGCTGTTGGAATTACTTTCTTAGTTGGCTCTTTACCTTATATTCTCCAAGGAGATCTTAAAATAATTATTGACCATGTTTTTGGTTATAATAGCCAATATGGTATTTGGGGACTGCCAAGACTGCTAAGTTCCTCATTACCTGAAAATTTATCTTGGATTAACACATTCTATCAAACAAAAGGAAAATATGTTGTCTTAGGTGTTATTGCATTACTGTCATTTTGGATGAACTCATCAGAAAAAAAAGTACCTCTTTTTATTCAATGTGGATTATTGTTTTTTGTTTTTCTTGCAATAAGCTCTGGTTTTGGTGTGCAATATATGGCATGGTTAGTACCTTGGGTAATTTTACTAGATATTAGCTTAATTGCTTCATTTTACTTGACTAGTGGACTGTTTTTATTCTTGGTTTACAATTTTTGGTCACAAGGGTTTCCTTGGAATTTTGCTAATTCTGATGTGGCAGGCCCCTGGACAGGTTACATAATTTACTATGAAATACTTTGTTGGGCAGTAGTTGTATTAGTTGCTTTTAACTACTTAAAACTAGTTATTTCTCTTAAGAAAAGTGAAATAGCAAAAACGGCCTAAAAGAATTAAAGATGCAAACTATGTTGTCTGCATCTTTATTCTTTTCAAGAAAATACAAGGAAACAGTTTAGTTACTACTACCTTCTCCAAAAACATTAGGATAATAATCTTCACTGCGTCCGCTACCAAAAATATTACTATTTGCTTGCTCTAGGTTTATTAGATTTTCATCAGCAACAAAATTAAAAGTAAAGTTATTAGAAGCTATACCATTAGAAATAACTTGGACAACATTTGTGCCTTTTTGCAAACGCAATTTTTTCTTATTTCCTTTTAGAGTAATAAGGCTATCTGAAAGATCGATTATTCGTGAAGTGACATCTACACCATTTACCCTAACTTGAACATTACCAACAAATAAAGCACCTGAAATTGTAAGTATTGGTTTACGGTAAGACGCGTTATCAATCATTGGCCCGGAAGGTGTTTGAACAATTAAAGTAGCTGTAGCAGTTCGCGTTAGCCCTCCACCAGTGCCAGTAATGGTAAAAATATAAGTTCCGGCTGGAGTAGATGAACTAGTGACAACTTGGAAAGGAAGTGGGAAATTACCTTGGAATTGTGGAACATTTGCTCCTGGTGGCAAATTGCTAAATGCAAATGAAATCGCGCTTGAAAATCCCCCTGTAAATACGCCGTTTATTGTGTAATCGGCCACTTGACCAGCCATTACCGTCCTAGAACTTGGAGAAATAGAAATAGAAAAATCTGGTTGTGCTGCACTCATTACCACTAAGCTAAATTGGTTGCTATTAGGAATGGTGATTCCATTAGCTATAGCTGTAGCTACAAAATTATAAGTTCCTGCTGGTGTAGCTGATGTAGTGCTAATGTTTAAAGTCACATTTGAGCTAGTAGTAGGATTATTTGAGTAAGAAAATGTAACTCCTGGTGGAACATTACTAGCTAAAATACTTAAACCAAGCTCTACATTACCATTAAAGTTATTTCTTGTTAGTGTTACAGGATAACTTGCTGCTTGACCTGATGTAACGGTGGCAGAATCTCTTTCTACTCTAATTGATACAGAAGAAGGAGCTTGGACTATTAAAGTTGCTGTAGAGGTACGTGTTAAACCTCCACCAGTACCGGTGACAGTAAAATTATAAGTCCCTGGTGGTGTTGTTGAGCTTGTAGCAATTTGAAATGGTAACGGGAAATTGCCTTGGAATTGTGGAACATTTGCACCTGGTGGTAAATTACTAAATGTAAATGAGATAGAGCTTGAAAATCCTCCCATAAATGTTGCATTTATTGTGTAATCAGCTAATTGACCGGGTGAAATAGTCCGCGAAGTTGGAGAAATAGCAATAGCAAAATCAGGTTGTGTTGCTGCTGTTACAACTAAACTAAATTGATTACTATTAGGAATCGTAACTCCATTAGCTGTAGCAGTTGCAACAAAATTATAAGTCCCAGGTGGTGTAGCCATAGTTGTACTTAAGTTAAGAGTTACATTAGAGCTAGTAGTAGGATTGTTAGAGTAAGAAAATGAAATTCCAGCGGGAACATCATTAGCTAAAATTGCTAGACCTAATTGCACAGCACTAGAAAAATTAGTTCGACTAATTGTTACAGGATAGCTTGCTGTTTGACCGGCTGTAACTGTAGCAGAATTTCTTTCTACTCTTAATGAAACAGATGCGGCAGATTGTACAATTAAAACAGCAGTTGTAGTGCGTGTTAAGCCTCCACCAGTACCAGTAACGGTAAAAGTATAAGTTCCTGCTGGTGTTGTTGAGCTAGTTACAACTTGAAATGGTATAGGAAAATTACCTTGGAATTGTGGAACATTTGCGCCCGGAGGCAAACTACTAAAACTAAAGCTAATAGGATCAGAAAATCCACCTGTAAATGTAGCATTTAATGAGTAGTTAGCTGTTTGTCCTGCTGCAATTGTTTGAGAAGTAGGAGCAACAGAAATAGAAAAATCTCTATTTGGAGTGCTTTGACTTACAATTAAAGTAAATTGATTGCTATTAGCAATGGTAATTCCGCTAGCAGTTCCTGTTACAACAAAAGTGTATGTTCCAGCAGGTGTAGCTGTAGTTGTCCCAATAGTTAAATTACTACTTGTTCCTGTAACTGGATTAGCTGAATAAGAAAAACTTATCCCAGGTGGAACATCATTAGCTAAAATTGTTAATCCAAGTTGTACAGGGCCAGTAAAATTAGTCCGGTTAATTGCTACAGGATAAACGCTACTTTGTCCTGGGTTAACAGTACCTGAAAGTTTAGTTACATTTAATGTTACAGAGCTTGTTGGGTTTCCACCAGCAGCAGGATAAATAAAAGAAACGCCTGCAATATCGTCGCTTCTTAAACTAGCTCCACGTCCATCATTATGAATCAAAAAAAACATTGTAGCATCCTTAAGGACTTGGCTTGGTTCGCCGTCATCCTCTGAAGAATGCCCTAATCCAATTGTATGGCCCACTTCATGAACCATTATTTCTGCAATAAAGCTAGAAGAAACACTACAACTACCAAAACTATTAAAAACAATATCTGCATCTATAAGTTGGTTAAATGTAGTCCCATTAATAACTTTGGTGACAGAATTACTAAAAGAAAACCTAGCTACAGCTAAAGTTCCAGCACAATTAACTAGGTCATCAACTTCATTTCTACAATCTCCAAAAGATACAGTATTAGTGCTATCACTGTTAGTAAAACCACATGAAGAAGTGTTATTTGCACGTTGCAAAATTATTGAAGCCCCAGAAACATTAGTCCAAGCGGCTAAAGATCCGTCTAATTCTGCTACACCTCCCCCAGAAACCGGAGCATTTGCGGTGTTAATGTTATAACGTATAGGGGTTCCATTGTCGGCTTGTTGCCAACGACTAGGCCCACCAGCAAATGTAAATTGTGGCTGAATTACTCCATTACTAATATTAGGTTTATATTCTTTAGGTATAGCTAGCAACGGACGATCTCTATTAATTAACTCATATTCATTAACTCGCTCAATTTTTGAGCTAAGAACAGATTTAATTTTGTCAACATAAGCAGCAAATTCCATTTTGTTAGTAATGGTTTGCTCTTTAGAACGTCCTTGAGGCTCAATAATTGTTGCAGAGCCTACTTGACGCAGAACATAAGTTTTATCTTTATCCTTAATTACTGAAAACTTGCCCATAAAAACATGAGCAACTCTTAAGGCTCCATCATCAGCCGTATTTAGGTAAAGTAACACCTCTTCGTTAAGCTTAAACTCTGGGGTGCCAATAACTTTTTGTGTTATATCACCTACTGTGCCGCCCATTTGACGAATAACTATTTCTTTTTCAAACAACTTTCCCTTAAAAACTTGTTTGACCTTTATTTTGATATAGGTAGAAATATTTTCCTGATTTTCATCATATTGGCTTTCTATAGAAATAACTTTTCCATAAATTATTGCTCTTGAGCTAACAATTAAGTCTTCATCTGTAAGCATTACTGCTGACGTTGCTTTGATAGGTTGAACTAGTAAAAATAAAATTAGTATTTGTACTAGCAACATACTTAAAAAAGGAATTAATTTTGTCTGTAGCATAATAGTCCCCCTTTTTACTACCGTTTTAATAACATATTGTATTTAGAGGAGTTACTATTAAATTATATTCCTTTCTTTAAAAAGAAGAAATCTTTGATTTACTTTATTTTAAGCCATCACAGAAAGCATATTTATAACAGGTTGAGCAAGCTCTGTATCCCCAATAATACTAATATCTTTTAGAGCTAATTGCCTGTCTATTCCTTTGGTAAAAAGTCTCCAAGCAATATTTTGGTCAATATTAACTTCTGTAGTAATAGCTAAACTTAACTTTTTAACTAATTGCCAATTATTGTTTTGTCGTAGTAAAAACCAACTGCCTCCAGATTTACCAGTAATATTAAATTTAAGTAAAGTATTTTCTTCTGTATTAGTATTTCTGTAAGTGTATGGTAATGCTCGCATAAAAGCATCTAGGACAGGAAAATAAAGCTCTCTAGTGTCAATTCTATCTTGCTCAACTCGATTAGTAGCTAGGCGAATTTGCTGTTGATGGTGCCAGTGTTCTGTATATTCTCTAGCAATATCAAACCAGTTATCAGACGTTTCTTCACCTGCCCAGGCAACTGAAAAAATAGAAGGTTGAAAAGGATCTAAGGCTTTTAGGACTAGATAAACTTCTTTAGTTGCTTGATCTAGCAGGTCAATTAAAATTTTAGGGCTAATTCTACTAGTCGCTTTTACCCAATCAGCATTTAGTTGATTTAAGTAAGCAACTAAATCTTGGTAGGAATTTATATTTTGCCCACTTTCGCAAAAATAATTATCTCTATAAATAGAAATTTTCCTTAAGTTAGTATCTAGCAAATGAGAAACAATATCTTTAACAGTCCAAAGTGGGCAAATTGTAGGATTTTGCCATTCTTGAGGCTCAAGACTTTTTAATAAATTTATTAATTTACCATTAAGTTTTGGAAATAAATCTACTACAAATATTGGGTCTAGTTTTTCTACTAAGTTATCCATAAAATTTAGCCTTAAAATTAATGATTAATACGTGGTTAGCGGTGTTAACTCCACATTTAAGCTTTTGTTGTGATATTTTTGCAAGTTATCAAAAGCAATTTGGAGTCATCATGTCAAAAACTTTAATTACTGGAGCAACAGGTTTTCTAGGTAAACATTTGATAAATCACCTTTTAGAGAAAGGCCAAGAAAATTTACGTATATTAGCTAGCTCAACTATACCAGATTTTTTATCAAATAACTTAGAAATTATTACAGGCTCAATCACTGATTCTAAAACTGTAACAGAAGCAGTTGAAGGAGTGACGGAAATTTACCATTTAGCAGGTAAAGTTTCCCGAAACCTAGATGATAAAAGACAAATGCATGAAGTTCATATTGATGGAACTAGAATATTATGCGAGGCAGCCAAAAAAGCTAATGTCCGTCGTATTGTGATGGCTTCAACTAGTGGAACAATTGCCATTACTAAAACAGGTGAAGAAATTCCAGACGAAACCTGGCCTACTCCAATAGAAATTTGTTCCCGCTGGCCCTATTACGGTAGCAAAGTCTATCAAGAAGAAACTGCCCGCCATATGTGTAAGGGTAAGGTTGAACTAGTGATACTTAACCCTAGTTTACTGCTTGGGCCTGGAGATGACCGCCTTAGCTCAACTAATGACATTTTGAAATTTATGTCGCGGGATATTCCTGTAATTCCTAAAGGTGGAATAAATTTTGTTGATGTTCGAGACACAGCAATTGCTTTTGCTAATGCAATGAAACGCGGTCGAAACGGGGAAAGATACTTACTAGGTGGCCCAAATTGGACATTTGAAAAGTTTTTTGGAAAGCTTGAAAGAATAACCAAAATATCTGGGCCAAAATTAAGTATTCCCTCTAAAGCATCTATTTGGGGAGCTAAAATAACCGACTCATTTTATAGACATTGGGGAAAAGTCCCACCTATTGAAGTAGTTTCTGTGGAAATGGCAGATTATTTTTGGTATCTAGACTCAAGCAAAGCAGAACGTGAGCTTGGTTTTGTTTCGCGGGATCCCCAAGAAACTTTATATGATACAGTAAGTTACTTAAAAGCTAATTTTTTACCAGCAGAAGATTTTACTAATTAAAAAATAGAAAAAGCCCCTAAATTTTATGAAAAACCTCACGAAAAATAATAAAACTAAAAAAATACCTCTTGAAAAAGCTCTTATAACAAATAAAGTTTTACCTGTTGTTCAAGTAAATGATAAGAAAACTAGCCAAGAAACTTTGTCTGAAGAGCCTCAAATTCATGAAGTTGATCAACAGTCTCAAATAACTATCAATAATAAGAAAACCCTAACTAGTAATTTTATTGATGTGATTTGGAATAACATTATTTTTCTTGTTATAGGAGTTTTTTTACTTAAGATATTTATTGCAGCCAAAACAGAAGGAACAAATGATATAACAACTTGGAGGCTTTTTTCTGAAATCACACAAAAGCAAACAGGAGCAGGTCTTTACACTAACTTAGACTATTTTAACCACCCACCATTTACAGTAAATGTAGTTAAATTTGTACAACTACTAGAATCCTTGACAAAAATTGATTTAGCTTTTTGGCTAAGACTTTTTTCATCACTATCTGATATAGGTAGTTTATTAATTACTTATAAAATTCTTTTAAAAATAAAGGGAAAGGAAAATCTACCAAAAACGGCCTTAATTTTAATGATTTTTGCGCCAATTTCTATAATGGTATCTGGTTTTCATGGAAATACAGATCCTAACTTTATTTTCTTTTTATTGCTCTCTGTTTATTTAATAGATGTAAGTGGCGACAAATTAAGAAGTTATTTACCAGAAACAATCTATAAATATTTTACTAGATTTGGATTAAGCAACTTAACTCTAGCTGGCTTATTTTATGGATTAAGCATGAATGTTAAGATTGTCCCAATGATTGTTGCGCCCTGTATATTTTTTTACTTAAGTAATAATAAAAGGCGCATTGAATATTTTTTATCAGCAGCAATTATTTGGATGCTCCTTTCCATGCCCTATATTGTCCAAGTTCCTATGCAAATAGCTAAACATACTTTTGGCTATAATAGCTTTTATGGACTATGGGGAGCGTCAAGAATCTTTAATACATATTTAAGCGATAATCTTTGGCTAAATGATTTTTATGCTAATCAAGGCAAATTTTTAATAATAGCTCTTATAGCTTTATTTGCGTTTTTAATAAACTTTGTTGGGAAAAAAATACCTTTGTTTTTTCAAATAGGTTTTACTTTTTCCCTTTTCTTATTTTTGAGTCCTGGTTTTGGAATTCAATATCTTACTTGGCTTGTTCCCTGGATTGTTGGCCTTAGCATTGAATTAACCTTGCTTTACTACTTAACCAGTGGAATTTTTGCTTTTATGATCTATAACTCTTGGTCAAGTGGGTTTCCTTGGAACCGTGCTTTTGCCTTTAATCATGACCAGTTTTTTATTATTAAGCATGAGTATATTTGCTGGTTTTCTATAGTAATAATAACTATTTGCTATATAGTATATATAGTAAAGTTAAAAAACTTATCATTTGATGAGTATTTTACTAATCTTTGGATTAAAAAATATTCTTTTGCTATTACATTAACTATTTTAGTAATCATTTCTATTAGCACTTATAAAGATCTTTTTATAAACAATGCAATTCATTTTTACTATATTAATGGAGAAACAAAAGAAATTAGAGAAGTTAACCTAAAAGAAAAAAGTTTTTTGATGCTTAGTTACTTTCATGGTCAAGTTAGACTTTATCAAGAAGAAGTAGAAGATTGTAAAGAAGCACTTAAGATAAATCCTAATAATCCAGACGCTTACAATAATCTTTGTTCTGCTTACAATAATCTTCAAGAATGGGAAAAAGCTATAGAAGCAGGAAACAACGCTTTAAGGCTTAATCCAAACTATCAATTAGCAAGAAATAATCTTAATTTTGCTAAATCTCAATTAGCAGCAACAGGTAAAATTTTAACTTCCTCAGAAGATATTATTGGCTATATTAAATCCCCTCCAGCTAATTTTACAGACAAGGATTTTGTTAATTTAAGTTTAGAATTAATTCAAAAAGGTGACAATTATTCAGCTATTTTAGTTTCTGAAAAAGCAGTAGAAATTAATCCAAATAGTTTTATTGCTTATAATAATATGTGTATAGCTTATAACAATATTTTTATATATTCAGAGGCGGAAATTGCTTGCAAAAAAGCTCTAGAAATAAACCCTCAATTTGAATTAGCAAAAAATAATTATGATTTTACTTTATCAAGAAAAGCTGATCAGAATGCACCAAAAGCAACTCTAGCCAATTATATAAATTTAAGTTTAGCTTTTCTTAATGTGGGGAATTTTGAAAAAAGCATTTATATTTCCAAAAAAGCATTAGAAATAGATTCTAATAATCCAATAATTTATAACAATATATGTGTTTGTTATAATGGGCTTAGTCAATGGGAGAAAGCAATAGAAAGTTGCGAGAAAGCAATAAAAATAGACCCTAATTTTGTTTTAGCAAAAAACAATTTATCTTGAATAAAAGCCAAAAAAAGTAATTAATAAATAGCTAAAATATTAAGACTCTGCACTAATTACTTTTTTACTAGTTACTGCTTCTAGTTCAGCAAATTCAGCAGAAACACTTTCATGCTGTTTTATAACCTGTTCCCAACAATAATTAGCAAATACTTTGTCATTATCAAATTTGTTAGCCGCAATAGGTTCCCCTATTTCAATAAAAACTGGATAACGCCCGCCCGGTGGGGCCTTATGTCCAACAACTAAATAAGAACCATGTAAAGCAATTGGAACAACTTCTAAACCCGCACGCCAAGCCATTCTAAGTAATGCGGGAAAAACTTTTTTCTGTAGTTCGCCAGTTTTGCTACGAGTGCCTTCAGGAAAAATATAAAGTGCAGTATGGTTTTTTGCTCTATCAACAATTTTTTCTAAAACCTTACGACGTTCTGAACCACTATCTCGGTCAAAAGCTATACTTCCTGCTAGTAGTCCTGCTAAACCAATAAAAGGAAGATAAAGATTTTCTTTTTTTGTTAAAAAAGGTAATGGATAATTTGCTACTAATAAAGTTATATCTAAAGCACTTTGATGATTAGAAATATAAAGTTTTCCTAAATAAGAATCTCTCTTGATATGTTCTTTGCCTTTTACATGCATATCAATTCGACATATGGCACAAGTACCTCGAGCAAAAATTAACCAGGGAAAATAAAAAATTTTTCTTCTATGCAGCATTGGAACTGTCCAACCAACTAGAATTGGTGGGGTAAAAACTATTGCCGCTAATATTCCAACTAAAATAATTCTGATGACATCTATTGGCCTCATAGATTTTCGCTGTCAAACTCCACGTTAAACTTATTAGGAACAGGGTTACTTTTTTGTTATATAGAATAGAAGCTAAGTTTGTTTTAGATAAAGCTAAAATTTTTATTTTTTTTAATGCTTTTCAATAATCTGCCAAAATCCTCTTTTAAGTCAAATAAAATATTTTATTTGACTTGACATTATTTTATTTTATTTTTATTATAAATCGTCTATATTTTGTATGTCTTAACTACTAACAAAACTTTTTCTTAAAAATTTATTGTTAGTTTAAAAATTTACTATTGAGCAAAATTTTTTAATTTATGAATAAGCGACAAACAACAAATAATATTCAAATAACAAAAAATAGCTTAAAAATATACTGTCCTGTTTTTAACCATATTAAAAACACAATTGTTTGTAGTCTTTGTTGTTCAATTAAACATAAATGTCAAGATTTTCAAAAATTTTATGCTGAAAATCAGGCGGCTCAAGAAGTAGCCGTAGCTGAATATATCGAAACTCATCATAGTTTACCATCGAATTCATTATTAATTATTCAATATCGCCTGGAGGTCTTAAGAAATATGAGTGATACCTATGTTTGGATTGATCAAGATGATCGTGCAGAAGTAATGACATTTGAACAAGTTTTACAAGCTGCTGAAAATGGCAGAAAACCAAAACATATTTTTTTAACTAAACAAGAACTAATGTTGCGTTATCAATTAGTTCCTAAAAATCGTCAAGAAGCAACATCAACAACTCGCCCACTTAAAGCTAGTGAGTTAGCAACTGTAGAAACAGAAGAATCTCAAGAACAAACCAAAAAACGCACTGGTAAGGCTGTTGCCTAACAATATAGCTTGGAAACAACAAATTACTAATTGAATATAGTCTGTTGTTTCCAAGACTTTTTAATTATAAATTTGCTGCAAAAATAATAGATATTCTTATCTATCTATTTATTTTTCAATTATATACAAATAACGCACTTAATAATTTCCTTATTTCTTAGCAATTATTTTCTAATTTATTTTCTAATTTATTAACTAATTAACATTTATAATCTAAGTAAGCATAACTAATCTCTTTACTTTTTTTCTTAACTTTGAAACAATATCCACTCTAAAAACTTACTAAGCAAATTATCATAAATAAACCTAAAATTAAACTCCATAACCTAAGTAAACAAAGGTAATACTCTATGAGAAGATCTATCTTTATTATGTTTTTATGTCTTTTCTTAACTCTATCAATTAAATCAATTTATGCACAAGGTGGAGCAACAACAGTAAATATTTCAGGAAGTGTTACAGATGAACAAGGTGCTACTATTATAGCAGCAACCATTAGAGCAAAAAATTTAACGACTAATATCACCCGTGAAATTACATCTGATCAAGATGGAGCATTTAATTTAGTGCAATTACCCCCCGGAACTTATGAAATAAGCATAGAAGCAGAAGGGTTTTCCCAACAAATAACAACACGAGATTTAGCACTTGGAACAACTTCACTAATTAACTTTAAATTAAAATTAGGTCAAAATTCTGAAATAGTAGAAGTGTTTGCAGACGCAGGTATTAACCAAACTAAAACAGAAACTAGCACCAATATTAGCCAAAACTCTATTAATAATTTGCCAATTAACCGACGAAATTTTTTAGATTTTACGCTTACTTCAGCACGTGCCACCGCCGACCGAGTACCTGCACAAGGTACTGCTCCATCTTCAGGAATTTCATTTAATGCCCTACCTGCTAGATTTAACAATATTACTATTGATGGTGTAGATAATAATGACGTGGTGACAGGAACATCCCGTTCAACATTTAGCCAGGAAGCTGTGCAGGAATTCCAAGTAGTTTCCGACACTTATTCTGCTGAGTTTGGTCGAGCAGTTGGAGGAGCAATTAACATTGTTACTAAAACTGGCGGCAATCAATTTAATGGCAATTTATTTTTCTTTTTGCGTAATGATGAAACTAGTGCGCGAGATACTTTTGTAAGCAAAGAACCCCCTTATGAACAATATCAATTTGGTGCTGTTTTGGGCGGGCCAATAAAAAAAGATAAAGCTTTTTTCTTTACCTCATTTGAACGTTTGACTATTCAACAAAGTAATATTGTGACTATTACTGATAACACAATTGCTGCTCTAAGACGACAAGGTTTTTTAGATGTAAAAAATGGTGCTGTGCCTTTAGCAGTTGGAAGTAGCGCGTTTTTAGCACGTGCAGATTTTCGCATCACTCCAAGCAATTTACTTTGGGTTCGCTACAATGGCGGGTTTAATTATAATGGTGCTTTTGAGCCTTTTGGTGGTCTAATAGCTGAAACTAATGGCGCAGTTTTACGCCAAGATGATAACTCTTTTGCAGCTAGCAACACTTACATTAATACTAACTTAAACTTAGTTAATGAAACTCGTGTGCTTTATGGTCGTCGGACTACTAAACTACTTTCTTTAGACAATAACCAAGGCCCACTGCTAACTTTAATTGCTCCTGAAGGGGGAATAATTCTAGGACGTAACCAAGTATTGCCAGGTAATAGACTAGAAAATTCTTATCAATTTGTTAATAACACTTCAATTGCTAAAGGAAGAAATGATATAAGGTTTGGGATTAACTTTGGCTATCTTGATATGCAGGGCCAATTGCCTTTTTTCTTTGGTGGGCAAGCTACTTTTACTCCGCTACAACTTAGCCCAACTGCACCTGTAATTTCTGGACTTCAAGCCTTTGACCCTAATTTACGAACTCCTGAACAAATCCAATTTCTTAATGCTGTAGGTCAGCAATTTGGAATTAGCGGACTAGCTAATTTACCTATTCCAAGAACTTTCTTACAAGGCTTTGGAAATGAACAATTAATAACTTATGCTCGGTTTATCTCTCTTTTTGTTCAAGATAAAATTAAATTAAAACCAAACTTATTCTTAAACGCAGGCATTAGATTTGATACTAACCAGGCTGGTTTTACTCCTCGAAATAGTGGAATTTTTTCTCCTAGAATTGGTATTTCCTATCGTCCATTAGAAAAATTAAAAGTTGGATTGTCTTATGGAATTTTTTCTGGCGTGCCATTAGTAGGCGTATTAGGCGCAGCAGAAGTAAGTGGTGCTGCTGTAAAAATTCCTGTACTTCCCTTTCCTCTTTCTGTTCTGGCCTATAACCAACCTAATAGACGTTTTCCAGGTAATGATAAAATTCCTGCACAAGTTCAATTTGTTGAACAATTAAGCCAGGAAATAAATGTTGATCCTAACCTGCAAGACAGCTATAGCCAACAACTTACAGCTACAATTGATTATGCTTTAGATCCAAAAACTTTTCTTAGCCTCAGTTATAACTTTTCTCAAGGTGTAAAACTTTTTGCCGTGCGTCAAATTAATCCTATTGTTCGCCCGGTTGCTGGCAGTGCTGTCCAAAGTGCCTTAACTGGCCGGGTTAATCCTCGTACTGGTGGAATTTTTGAATATGAATCAGCTTTTAATAGCAACTACCATGCTGTAACTTTTCAATTTGAAAGAAAATTTGATAAACGCTTTAGCCTACTAGCTCATTACACTTTTTCAAAAGCCATTGATGATAGTTTAGATTTTCGTACCATTGTACAAGAAACCCAAGATCCATTAAATATTGGCAATGAGCGTTCCCTGTCTATACAAGACTTACGTAGTCGTTTTGTCTTATCTGGTGTGTTAGATTTTGGCTACTTAAAAAATCGTCTGTTGGGGGACTTCCAACTTTCTACAATTGTTAACTTAAATTCTGGTCGCCCCTACAATTTATTAGCAGGTGTTGATCTTAACCAAAATGGGGATAACCCGCCTGGTGATCGTCCTAATGGCATAGGTAGAAATGCTGGCATTACTCCAGGATTTGCTAATGTTGATTTAAGGCTATCTCGAAAAGTAAGAATAGGTGAAACTATTCAAATACAAGGGTTTGTAGAATTTTTTAACTTATTTAATCGTGTAAATATTAGTGATTTTGCTAGGGTGTTCTCTCCAAATGCTCAAGGTAATTCACTTTTACCAACTCAAGATAATGGACGTTTTATTGTTCCAAAACAAAATTTCCGTTCTGCTTTTGCTCCTCGCCAAATTCAAATTGGCTTTAGGATAAGCTTTTAAGTTATTAAGCCCAACAACTGCTTGTTGGGCTTTTTATAATTTGTTTAATAGTTGCTTAAAACAAAAACAAAAAGTTTTCGCCCGCCGTTTAACTCAAAAATCAATAAATACATAAAGATACAAACTTGGATTATTTATCGCCATTTAAAGTTGAGTTTTTATCAGGTGCTTTGAAATAATGCTAGTTTTGTTAAATTATTTATAATTTGTAATTATTCTATCTACATAGGTTAATTAAAATTCAACCTTACAAAAAGGAGTTAAAAGTATGCTACGAAAAACAAAGCTACTAGTATTTTTCTTTATACTAGCCTGCTTAGTCTTTACTAGTGTAAAAGCAAGTTCTGGAGATAATCCATCATCTCCAACAACTGTTGATGCTAGTAGCGATTTAGATATCCCTTACCAAAAGTTTGTCCTAAAAAATGGTTTAACCTTACTTGTACATGAAGACCGCAAAGCTCCAATAGTTGCTGTCAATGTCTGGTATCACGTAGGTTCAAAAAATGAAAAAATTGGTAAAACCGGCTTTGCTCACCTCTTTGAACATTTAATGTTTAACGGTAGCGAAAACTATAACAAAGATTATTTTCAAGCTCTTGAAACAATTGGTGCAACAGATCTAAATGGAACAACTAATAATGATCGCACTAACTATTTTCAAAATGTCCCTAAATCTGCCTTAGATATGGTCTTATGGCTAGAATCTGACCGAATGGGGCATCTTTTAGGAGCAATTGATCAAGCAAAACTTGATGAACAACGCGGTGTAGTGCAAAACGAAAAACGTCAAAGTGAAAATCAACCCTATGCAGTAGCCTTTGAGCTAATAACTAAAGCTACTTATCCGGCTCAACATCCCTATTCTTGGACTGTAATAGGTTCAATGGAAGATCTTAATGCTGCATCGCTTCCAGATGTGCAGGAATGGTTTAAGACCTATTATGGCGCGGCTAATGCTGTGTTAGTTGTAGCAGGTGATGTTAACGCCAATGAAGTTAAAGAAAAGGTAGAAAAATACTTTGGTGATATTCCTGCTGGCCCTCCTATTGCTAGACATCAAGTAGCAATTGCTAAAATGACTGGTGAACGCCGTCAAACAGTCCAAGACCGAGTACCACAAGCAGCAATGTTTAAGGTTTGGAATATTCCACAATGGGGATCAGCAGAAGCTGATTATTTAGACCTAGCTAGTGATGTACTTGGAGCAGGTAAAAATTCCCGACTCTTCAAACGTCTAGTTTATGACTTACAAATTGCTTCTGAAGCAAGTGCGTCAATTGATATAAATGAAATTGGTGGACAATTTTATGTTCAAGTTTTTGCTCGCCCTGGTGAAGACTTAAATAAAATAGAAACTATTGTTAATGAAGAAGTAGCGCGATTTTTAGCTGAAGGGCCAACAGAAGCCGAGCTTAAACGTATTAAAGCACAATATGCCGCTAGATTTATTCGTGGTGCAGAGCGTATTGGCGGGTTTGGTGGTAAATCTGACATTTTAGCTATGAATCAAATTTATGCAGGAAATCCAGATTATTACAAAACTACCCTTAAAAGAGTTAAAGAAGCGACTGCTAAAGATTTACAAGAAACTGCTAAAAAATGGCTTTCAGATGGTTCTTACACTTTAACCGTTACTCCATTTCCTGAGTTTACCAATGAAGCAAAAGGTGTTGACCGTAGCAAATTGCCTGACTTAGGCCCGGCACCAGAAATAACTTTCCCAGACCTTCAACGTGCTACTTTATCCAATGGCTTAAAAGTAATCCTAGCAGAACGTCATTCTGCTCCACTTATTAGCCTTAATTTAGTAGTAGATGCGGGCTATGCAGCAGATCCAAATCCAGGAACAGCTAATATGGCTATGTCAATGTTGACTGAAGGAACAAAAAACCGTGATTCCTTAAAAATTAGCGAAGATTTAGCTAATTTAGGAACTAATTTAGGTGCATTTTCTGATTTAGATACTTCCCGCGTCAGTTTAGGTAGCCTTAAATCTACCCTAGACCAAAGTTTAGATATTTTTGCTGATGTTGTTTTAAACCCTTCTTTCCCAGAAAAAGAATTTAAGCGTTTACAAAAACAACAACTTGATGGGATAGAACAAGAAAAAGCTGACCCAACTTCTATTGCTTTAAGACTAATGCCAGGTTTAATTTATGGAAAAGGTCATCCCTACAGCCAACCATTTACCGGCTCTGGTACACCTCAATCTATTACAAACATGACCCAAGCTGATGTGGTTAAATATCATCAAACCTGGTTTAAGCCAAATAATTCTACTTTGGTAGTTGTTGGCGATACGACCCTTTCAGAAATTGTTCCAAAACTAGAAAAATTATTTAAAGATTGGAAATCTGGCGAAGTACCAAAGAAAAATATTGCCCAAGTAAATCATCAAAACAAACCCGTTGTTTATTTAGTTGACCGTCCTGGCTCACTCCAATCTATTATTGTTGCTGGTCATATTGCTCCTCAAAGATCTAATGCTGATGAACTAGCAGTTAACACTATGAATAATGTTTTAGGTGGTGTGTTTACTTCCCGCCTTAACTTAAATTTGCGTGAAGATAAACATTGGTCATATGGAGTATTTAGCTTTTTAGCTGATACTGCTGCCCAACGTCCTTTCTTAAGCATTTCTCCAATACAAACTGACAAAACTAAAGAATCTATTTCTGAAGTAGTAAAAGAACTTCGTGAAGTTTTAGATAAACGTCCAATTACTCAAGAAGAATTCTTAAAAGACCAAACTAATCAAATTTTAGGCTTGCCAGGCGGTTGGGAAACTAATGGTAGAGTACTAAATTCTATTCTTGACATTGTTCGTTATGGTTATCCTGATACATATTACAAAACTTATGCTAATCAAGTAAGAGATCTTAAGTTAGATCAAGTAAATCTGGCTGCTCGCAAAGTCATTCAACCAGACAAACTAATTTGGTTAATAGTTGGTGATAGAAGCAAGATTGAAGCAGGAATTAAAGAGCTTAACTTAGGTGAAATCCGAATTTTAGATGTAGATGGAAACCCTGCTAAGTAAAGATTAACAAAGATTTTTGTTAACTCTAAAAGTCTTCAAATAATAAATTTTTCTAAAACAAAAATAGCTTAACTACAAGTAGTTAAGCTATTTTTCTGGAATTAAATTTTATTAAAAATTTAACGTATTCCTGTTGGTTGATTAAATTGGTTTTCTCCTGTACCAGGTGTTCCTACAATAATTGTAGTTGCCCCAGAAACAGCTTTGTTTTGAATACGATTATTACCTGTATCACTGATTATTGCATTAGCATTAGCAGTAACAGTAACACCCTCAGGTAATCTTACCAAACCAAGTCCTGTCCCTGATGACATAAAGATTGACCATACTCCATTGTAGATTTGAACACGATTATTAGCTGTATCAGCTACAAAAACTTGACCTAAAGAATTAACATAAACTGCACGAGGAGCATTAACTTTACCAATTGCTGTTCCAGCACTAGCACCAGCAAATATAGTCCAAATACCTGCCATATTAACTTGAATGCGGTTATTACCTGTGTCAGCTACATAAACATTACCATCAGCATCAACAGCAATTCCTCTTGGTTGATTAACTTTACCAATTGCATTACCAATTGTAGCGTTAGCAAAAATTGAGAAAGTAGGATTAGATGTAGAAGCATTTGTTACTACTTGAATACGATTGTTAAGTGTATCAGCGATATAGAGTTTATCTTGTGCTTCATCATAAGCTAAAGCTTGAGGTGCATTGACTTTACCAATAGTTGTACCAGCACCGGCTAAAATCGTCCATGTAAAACCACCATCTATGGAACGCTGAATTCTATTATTTCCTGTATCTGCTACAAAAACTAATGTATCTGCTACATTTGCAGTTATACCTCGTGGATTATTGAACTGACCTAAACCTGTACCAGCACCTAAACCTATGGTTGACCAGCTACCGCCTTCATCTGTAGAACGTTGAATTCGGTTATTGCTTGAATCAGCAGCATAAATAGTAAAATGATCTAAGAAATCATCATTTGTGATAGTTCCAACAGCTTGTCCATCTACAATCATTCCATTGACAGCCGATGTTAAATTGACAAAAAAGGTTTCACTTTGTTCTGTAGTTCTATCACCGTTAATTGTCACAGAAAAGCTTTGACTAGTTACTCCAGGAACAAAAGTTAAGGTTCCACTACTTGCTATATAATCACTACCAGCAATTGCAGTTGTATTACTTGTTGCATAATTTACCATCACTGTTAATGCACTAGCAGGAGTTAAACTAACAGTAAAAGTCATTGTACTAGTACCACTATTTCCTTCTGCTTGAGTAACATCATTAATGCTTAAGCTAGCTGGTGGGTCATCATCAACAATAGTTAAAACAGCACTGCTAGGACTACCAAGAGTCGCTCCTCCTGTAGGATTGCTTAAGCTCAAGTTTACCATTTCGTTTACTTCATCTGTTAAATCATTGATAACAGTAACAGAGAAAGTTTTAGAAGTTTCACCATTTAGGAAAGTTAAAGTTCCATTAGAAGCAGTATAATCACTAGCAGCAGTAGCAGTTCCATCACTTGTTGCATAGTTGATTGTTACTGTACCTTCATTTCCATTAGTACGGGTGACAGTAATAATTGCATTAGCTGCATTTTCCATTACTGAATAAGTTGCTGAACTAAATTGTAATGTGCCTGGTTTAGGAACATTAACAATAGTTAAAACAGCAGTATTAGGACTACCAAGAGTTGCTCCTCCTGTAGGATTGCTTAAGCTCAAGTTTACTGTTTCATTTCCTTCAACTAAAACATCATCAATAATTGGAACAGAGAAAGTTTTAGAAGTTTCACCATTTAGGAAAGTTAAAGTTCCATTAGAAGCAGTATAATCACTAGCAGCAGTAGCAGTTCCATCACTTGTTGCATAGTTGACTGTTACTGTACCTTCATTTCCATTAGTACGGGTGACAGTAATAATTGCATTAGCTGCATTTTCCATTACTGAATAAGTTGCTGAACTAAATTGTAATGTGCCTGGTTTAGGAACATTAACAATAGTTAAAACAGCACTGCTAGGACTACCAAGAGTTGCTCCTCCTGTAGGATTGCTTAAGCTCAAGTTTACTGTTTCATTTCCTTCAGCTAATACATCATCAATAATTGGAACAAAGAAAGTTTTAGAAGTTTCACCATTTAGGAAAGTTAAAGTTCCGCTAGAAGCAGTATAATCACTAGCAGCAGTAGCAGTTCCATCACTTGTTGCATAGTTGATTGTTACTGTACCACTGCTTCCATTAGTACGAGTGACAGTAATGGTTGCATTAGCTGCATTCTCCATTACTGAATAAGTTGCTGAGCTAAACTGTAAACTACCAGCATTATCATTATCTATGATAGTTAAAACAGCAGTATTAGGACTACCAAGAGTTGCTCCTCCTGTAGGATTGCTTAAGCTCAAGTTTACTGTTTCATTTCCTTCAACTAAAACATCATCAATGATTGGAACAGAAAAAGTTTTAGAAACTTCACCATCAGCAAAAGTTAAAGTTCCATTAGAAGCAGTATAATCACTAGCAGCAGTAGCAGTTCCATCACTTGTTGCATAGTTGACTGTTACTGTACCACTGCTTCCATTAGTACGGGTGACAGTGATAGTTGCACTACTTCCGCTTTCCATTACTGAATAAGTTGCTGAGCTAAATTGTAATGTGCCTGGTTGAGCCGCAACTTCACCAGTGATGCTAATATCATCTATTCCTACCCATTCGTCATTACCGGCAGCATTAGTAGTAATAACACGTACTTGAACTACAGATTGGTTATTAGCTGCTGATGGTAAAGTAACGCTAACAGGTGTTACTAACGTAGCAAGATTTGGCCTTGTGTAGCATCAGCTACATAACCACCAGCTAAATTAGTAAAGTTTCCAGTTGTACCAACACGATATTGTAAAGCTACTTGTTGTATTGCATTATCTGCTGAACCATCAAGATCTCTTAAATTATAAGCTACATTGATGTTATTAAATCCTGTAGTGTTAAGAGCAATAATAATTGAAGGAGCATCGGCTGTACCTGAACCTTGTAAAGCTACTGATGGATTAGCTATTCCATCAAATTCAGCTACACCACCTGTTGCTAAAGCATTAGGATTGCTTTGGTTAGCAATTACATCAATAACAGGTGTTCCTTCCCCTAATATAGTTTGTGGGTCAGTGCCTGTAGCAGCCGTTAAATCATCGCCCCGATAACCTACAATTCCTGCTACATTATTCCAATTATCATCTGTTGTAATCAAACCTGTATTTGACCAGTTTTGGCTAAATGGCAGTGTTTGAGCAGGACTTAGCACGTTTGGTTGAATGGCTAGCATCAAATCTAAACTATTGCTGTTTTGATTGGATATAACCAAATCTAAAATACCATTACCATCTAAATCATCTGCTATTGTAGTTCTAGGTAAAAAGCTTTGGGTTAAAGCTAAATTAATAGTACTAAAAACATTATCATTATTAACAAAAACAGACACATTATCTTGATTGCTTGTAATGATATCAAAATCACCATCTTTATCTAAATCAGCGGTTATTATTGAGCTTGGGTTAGTCGTTCCTTTAGGAAGAGTAAGGTTATTAATAATATAGTTATTGGTTTTGTTAGTTAGTATGGAAATAGTATTATCTTGATTACTAGTAATTAACTCTACTAAACCATCTTTGTCTAAATCAGCAGTAGTAATTGACAAAGCAGACTTATCTAAAGAAATAGAATTACTACTAAATTTAGCTTTGCCATCATTAGATAAAATAGTTAATGTTTGATTAACTTTACTAGCAATTATTATATCTAAAGTATTATTGCCATCTAAATCTGCTAAAGCCAAACTACTAGGATTATAAATAGAGTATAATTGTCTATTTTGGCTAGCAAATTGACTAGAACCATTATTAAAAATAACAATAATATTGCTATTTGAATCAATAACAACTAAATCCATCTTACCATCAGCATTAAAATCCCCACTTGCTATCGATGTTGGATTATTAATTTCTGGAAGATTTAAATTTCTGCTAGTAAAATTTCCTGTCCCATCATTACTTAATATAGTCAAATTAGCATTTATAGAATTGGCTGTTACAATATCCAAATCCTGATCCAAATCAAAATCAGCTATTGTTATGTCAGACAGTCCATCAATGTTTGGAAGGAAAATTTCTTTGCTAGAAAATTTCCCTCCACTAGCATTAGTTAAAATTGTTATAGAATTACTTTTTTGATTAATTGTAACTAAATCCAAATCACCATCTTTGTCTAAGTCTGCTGATTTTAGAGAAATAGGAGATAAAGCTTGGAATAAATCAATTTTTTTTGAAATAAATTTAATCCCTCTCAATTGAGGAGTAATTTTGTCTTCAAGGTTAAAATTTTCATTTGTTTCAACATATAAAGACTTTCCGTTCAAACTATCAAATAGAGATATTTTTTTACTATTTGCCTGAGAAGACATATAAACAATGCTTGAACAGACAATAAGTAAGAACATAAATAAAAATGTCCGAATATGGAACTTTTTCATATTATTCCTTTAGTTATTTTAAATATTTTAGTTTATATACTTGTTTTAATCATTGATATATTTTCAGTAGTTAAACTTAAGCTTTCGAAGTTAGGGATCTTAAAAAAAATACTATAATTACTTTAGAATAAGAAAATTATAGTATTTTGGAGTTCCATTATTATCTAATAATATTTATTAATCAAGTTAGACCTGATTAATAAGTGGAGAGTATCTATCCAATAAATTAAAGCTAAAAATAAAGGTGGGAATTAGCATTAATTGAAATAAAATTTTTATTTAGTGACAGTTTTTGTCAACCACTTACTGCCAGCTTTTGTCAATTATTTCAAGATTAAAATCAATATAAATTTAGCAAATATTTAATTTATTCTATTTATTGATACTTAGATAAAAATTAAAATATTTCTTTTTCTGGTACGCTCTTTGCTAAAAGCTTATTCAAAATAAATTATAAATTTAAGGTAAAAGTAAATTAATAAAAAACGCTATTATATAACATATTAAGAGTTTTTACGGTTTTAATTTCTACACCCCTCAATAAGTAAGTCCTAAAGCCTAGTTTTGGAGCCAAAATTGGTACTCTAAAATTAGGCAAATTTTTTTGCTCAAAACTCATTAAACATCATCTTTTAAGCATTTATTTCTTACTTTGGTTAAAGGATTGCTTTTTTAATAAAATCATTATAAGCTTCCTTTGCAAGCTCAAATTCATCAATATTTAAGCTTGCTCAAGCGACATAAAATAATTTAAGGAACTTACAATGCCATTGGATCAAAATCAAGCAACTAAATTAGTAGTAACAGATTTAGCTACTCGTCTAAATGTTGCAGAATCAGCGGTTACAGTTAGCTCAACAGAATCAACAGAATTCTCAAATGCTTGTTTAGACGCAGCTAAAACTGGTGAAATGTGCGCTCAAATGATGCTGCGAGGTTGGACATTAATACTTAGCTGTCAAGGAAAGTCTTATGAGTACCGTGCAGCTAAAAATCAAGTTCGTTTATTTAATTTCAATGGTCAAAACTATAAAATTTATCCCTAGAACTTGTCTCGCTAAGTAAACTTAGTAGAAATAGCAATGGGACATAAACTTATGAAGCGTTCCCCATTAGTACATTTAGCACTAGGTACACTAGTAATTATTTATGCTTATTTAGCAGGTGTTATTAACCAATCAGAAAAAGCTTTTGAGTGTATTACTGAATCTGAATGGGAAGCCACAAATAATTGGCCTAAAGCAGATTGGGAAAATCCTGTTTGGCAAACAAACCTACCTCAAAACTATGATTTAATTATCAAGTTTAAAGATGGTACGCCTCAATCAATGATTAATTCGCTAGTTTCAAGATTTAACCTTAATACATTCCGCTCTTATAGCGAACTTCCAAGTTTTTCTTTTGTTTCTGTCACCACATCAGAAAATTTAACTTTAGACGAGTTAATCGCCCGTTATAAGGCTGATCCTAACGTTGAATATGTAGAGCCAAACTTCCGTTATCAAGCCGATGATATTATTCCTAATGACCCATTTTTTGAGTCATTATGGGGGCTTAATAATGTAGGGCAAAAGATTAATGGAAAACCTGGCGGTGTTAGTGGAGTTGATATAAATGTCTTAAAAGCTTGGGATTTAACAACTGGTGATGACCAAATAGTTGTTGCTGTTGTAGATACAGGTATTGATTATACTCACCCAGACCTTAAGCCCAATATGTGGGTTAATGAAAATGAAATTCCTGACAATGGCATAGATGATGATGGTAATGGTGTAGTTGACGATATCCATGGTTATAATGCAGTTGATGATAGTGGCGATCCAATGGATGATAATGACCATGGGAGTCATTGTGCTGGTACAATTGGCGCGGCTGGCGATAATGGAGAAGGTATTGTAGGAGTCAATTGGAAAGTAAAATTAATGGGGCTTAAGTTTTTATCTGGTGATGGAAGCGGTTCATTAAATGACGCATTAGAAACCATCAATTATGCTTTAGAAATGAAAAAACGTGGCGTTAATATTCGCGTCCTTTCTAATAGCTGGGGTGGTGGAGATTACTCACAAGCCTTGCATGACGCAATTAAAGCCTTAAATAAAGAAGGAATATTATTTGTTGCTGCTGCTGGAAATAGTGCAACAAATACAGATACTTATCCTCATTATCCTTCTTCTTATAAGTCAGACAATGTTCTTTCTGTTGCTGCAATTAATAATCAAGATTACCTAGCTAGTTTCTCTAACTATGGTGCTAGCTCCGTTCATATTGGCGCACCAGGCGTTGATGTTTATTCAACTGTTACAGGTAATGATTATGCTTATTTTAGTGGTACTTCTATGGCAACCCCTCATGTTTCTGGTGTTGCTAGTTTAGTGCTTGCCAATAATCCTACTTTAACCCCTAAACAAATTATTGAAACAATAGTTACTACTGCTACTCCTTCTCCAGAATTAAAAGGAAAAACTATTTCTGGTGGTAGAGTAAATGTTTATGCAGCAATGACTAAGTAATTAACCTTTTCTAAGAGTACAAGTTCTTACTTGTACTCTTTTTCCCTTCCTTATTTTTGTGGCTAAAGAACGAATTGATAAATTATTAGTAGAATGTGGTTTAGTTGAAAGCAGACAAAAAGCCCAAGCCTTAATCCTAGCAGGCCAAGTCTTAGCCAATGAACAATTAATTGACAAAGTTGGTCATAAAATTGATGTCACCTCCCAACTACGCATCAAAGGTGAAAAACTCGCCTACGTTTCTCGCTCAGGCTTAAAATTAGCAGCAGCACTTAAAACTTTCCAAATTGATGTTACTAATAAATTATGCTTAGATATTGGTGCTTCAACAGGTGGCTTTACTGATTGTTTATTACAAAATAATGCTAAACATGTTGTAGCTTTAGATGTAGGGCATAATCAACTTGACTGGCGTATTCGTCAAAATGAACGTGTAACAGTAATAGAAAATGTTAATGCTCGCTATTTATCTACAAAAGATTTTTCCTATCTCTTTGAAATAGTTACAGTTGACGTTTCTTTTATTTCTTTAACAAAAATCTTGCCTGTAGTTCCTGAGTTAATAACTAATTCTGCAAACATCATAGCTTTAATCAAACCTCAATTTGAAGTTGGGCCACAGGAAGTTGGCAAAGGTGGCATAGTTGCTGATGTAAACAAACATAAGCGAGTAATAAAGGAAGTTGTGTTAGCAGCCCAAGAGCTTAATTTAAGCTGTTTAGGGATACTAGCCTCACCTATTACAGGAATGGATGGTAATCAAGAATTTCTATCACATTTTTCTAATAGCTTGACAACTACAGCAATTCCCCTAGAAGAAACCCTAGATAACTTAAGATATCCTATAAAAGAATAATTATAAATTAAGCACTTTTACGTTTAGAAATATATAGAATAGTATCTATTTCTAAAGTAAGCGCAGCAATTTGAGGAAATTGCCTACTATAATCATGGTGAGGTCGTCGCTTGCTAAATTGACTGCGAGTAATATCTAGCTCTAAAGAAAGGCGTTCAATAGCTCGTAGGGGCAAGGTAATTTGGCGATTAGTAACAACTTGTTTTAATAGTGATTTCCAACCTAGTTCCGAAGGCATTTCTACAAGTTCTATTTCTTCTAGCAATAGCCTTTTTTCATTATCTTCAAAACTAATTGTCCAAGTTCTATCTATACGCATAGTTTTACCTACATATAAAAGTGTTAATAGATTAATTTAAGGATTTTTGAAAAGTTTATGTGGTGGCAGATCCTAACAGAAAAACTTTTAGTTGCAAAGAGTAAAAAGCTAAAAATCTGCACTACCTTAACTGCAAATTATACTATAATTAACAAAGTGTCAATTAATAAATTAGTTTAACTTTTCATTTTCTAAAAAATACGGTATATTCTGCCAGAGAAATATTTCAAACTTTATTAAATTTTTAGGAGTAACATGGATTTTTTTCGTAGCGAAGGTGGTTGGATAGAAGTCATTTGTGGCAGTATGTTTAGCGGAAAAAGTGAAGAATTAATTCGCCGTTTACGTCGCGCCCAACTAGCCCGCCAATCAGTACAAATATTTAAGCCAGAAGTTGACACCCGTTATTCAGTTAATCATATTATTTCCCATAGTGAAATAAAAATATCTGCTATTCCTGTGAGCTCAGCAGGAGAACTTTTTTCTAAAGTTTTGCCAGATACTAATGTTTTAGGTATAGATGAAGCACAATTTTTTGATAATGATTTAGTAGATGTTTGTAATGATTTAGCTAACAAAGGTAGACGAGTAATAATTGCTGGACTTGATCAAGATTATTTAGGTAAACCATTTGAGCCAATGCCACAACTACTAGCAATTGCAGAACATATAACTAAAACACATGCTATTTGTATGAAGTGCGGTTCATTAGCTAATTATTCTCAACGGCTTTCACATAATAAAGAACGAGTAGTTTTAGGAGCAGGAAACTTATATGAAGCGCGTTGTCGTAGTTGTTTTGAACTACCAAAAGAAAATAACCTGTAAATTTACAGGTTATTTTATCCGAAAACACTCCATTTCATCCTGTTTTTCCATAATTAAACGACCATCAGCAACCGCCATATCTAAATGTGCTTGAGCTTCAGAAACAGCTAAATAACGGTGCATCCCTTCCACATTGGGAAATAATAATTCTGATATTTCCCATGCAGTTGCTCCCCTATTAGGTAAAAGAGATATTACTTTCATTTGCCTTTCTTGAGTACGTCGAACTAAACGATGAAAATGTTCTCCATAATCTAATATTGGATGTCCATGTCCAGAATGAATAAAAGTAGGTGCAAGTTCTTTAATTCTTGAAACAGAGCAAAGATATTCACTTAAGGAAGGAAACCGTCGGTAATTATCTAGCGGGTCAACATGTAGCATTGGATTTGGACTAATATGCTTAATTACTGTATCTGCTGCTATTAATTCACGGTTACTTTCTCTAAATAAACAAATACTGCCTGGAGTATGACCTGGGGTATGTAAAACTTTAAGCGAGCCTTTTTCAAAAATTATTTCTTCTTCATCTTCAACAGGTGTAATAGATACTTGGCTACCTGCAAGAGGTGAAAAGCGTTGATAACCCTGCTCAAAACGTTCAATTACTTGTTGAGGAACTCCAGCACGCTTAAGTAGTTTTCTATGCTCTGAATAATCATAGTTATTATGAACTTTCTTTTCTTCCCAAGAATGTAGCAATACTTCTGCTCCAGCAATTTCCTGGAGGCGAGAAGCCAGTCCATAATGGTCTTCATGAGCATGAGAAATAATAATACGTTTAATTTGTTTTAGTTCAATGCCTAGATCAGCTAAACCACTACATAGCCCTTGATAGGCTTCTTCTGTATTTGGGCCAACATCAATTAACGTTAAAGGGTCAGTTCTTACTAAATAAACATTGACCGGGCCAACATAAAAAGGCGTAGGAACAACAATTTTATGAATTTGCATAAGTGTTATGGAATTGTCAGCGATATGTAACGATGTGAGGCACTTAACTGAGAATTTCTTTCTACAAATAATACTAGTGAATCACCTGATTTTAGTTTATTTATCGCTTCGCTAAATTCTTCTTCCTTGGAAACTGTTTTTTTATTGATTTCTTTAATGATATCGCCATCTCTTAAACCTGCATCATGAGCTACATTATCCACATTTACCATTCTAACAACAACTCCACTATTTGTTTGAGTACCTAGTTGTTTAGCTCTTATTTCTGTTAATGATGCAATGGCAAGCCCTAATTTCTGTAAAATATCTTTATCGGACTTAGCTAATTTGGGTTTAGTTTCTTGAATTAAGTTTGATGGATTAACAAATTGTTGATTTGCTTGTCTTTCTACCAAGGTGACAGAAGTAGACTGCATCAAGCCATTACGCAAGTATTTTACCGTAACAGGATTATTTATTCGAGTAGCAACAATATAGCGAACTAGATCGCGGTCATCTTTAACAAAATGACCACTAAATTCTGTGATTACATCCCCACTTTTTAAGCCTGCTTTTGCTGCCGGGCCGTCAATTTCCGTTATATCGTGTATTAATGCACCAACAGGATCTTTTAATCCATAAATTTGAGCAAATTGTGGAGTCACTTTGCTTGGATAAACGCCTAAGTAGCCGCGTGAAACACGTCCAGTAGTAATTAGTTGATTATAAACATCTGTAAAAATCGCTGCTGGTACAGCAAAACCAACTCCTTCAAAATTACCTCTACGGGTAGCAATTTGGGAATTAATTCCAATTACTTCCCCTGATAAATTAACAAGTGGCCCACCAGAATTACCAGGATTAATTGCTGCATCTGTTTGCAGAAACTGTTGAAAGTTCCGGTTTTGATCTGTTACTCGCTCTTTAGCACTAATGATGCCTGCTGTTACAGTTTGTTCTAACCCAAATGGGCTACCAATAGCAAGCACCCAATCACCCACAACTACTCTATCAGAATCACCAATACGAGCAGCTTTTAATTTTTTACCAGAACTTACTTTTACTACAGCTAAATCTGTTTCTTCATCAAATCCAACTAAGCTACCTTTTAAAACAGAGCTATCTGTAAACCTAACTTTTATTTTAGTAGCATCTTTTACTACATGATAATTAGTTAAAATATAGCCCGTAGGATCTATAACAAAGCCTGAACCACTACTTTGGCTAAAATTTTCTGCATCAAGATCTACAGTAGTAATATGAACTACACTACTTTCTATAGTTTGAGTAGCAGTAGCAAAAGCCGCAGAAAGCGATAAAGGAGAGTTTGCTTCAGAGTTCATAGCTTTTGTTGGGTTTTCTGTAACTGCTCCGGCTCGATTAACCACTATAGAACCTATTCCAATGCCTGTTAAGAGGATAAAAACTAAAGCTAGAACTAATCCTGGTGCAGTTAGTTTGACGGTAATAACCCTAGTAGCAAAAAGTTGGTTATTTGACTCTTTGGTAGGTTGTTGATTTTCTGGGCATGGCTGTATTTCTTGCATTAAAGCCTCCAGCAAACTTCCTTTTTAAGTGTTAATTTTTGATTGTTGGGCTAATTATAGCAAAACAAATAAAAAAGTGCCTGCGGAAAATAATTATTGCTGGATTAAGCAGCAAAACTTCCGTAATTAACTATCATTTAATTTTTTAAGTAATGGTTCTAGATTTTTATCTAAAATTTGAATTGCACTACGAATACTTTGGATTATTTTTAATAACTCCCTACGATCCAAAGTAATGTTGTTATTGGCCTGGGACAATGTAGATAGATGTTGAGCTACGATTTCGGCACCTAGTTTATTAAGTTTTTCTTTGTCTACTACTGGGACATCTGTTGGATAGGCTTCTAAAGGTTCTATAGGTATTTCATCTAATGTTTTTTCTACTACTTCAATACTAAAATTCTTTGGTATTGGCTGAAAGAAATTAGCGAGCCTGGACTGTTCTGCTAAGAAAAGCGATCGGAATGTGCTACGAATATCTATGTTAAGAGCAACTATTTCTGTCAAAATCGCTGGTTGAAAAAGTAAGTCTCCTAGTCCGCTTTTTAGTTTACGCAAACGAAGTAGCACTTGTTTTTCTATTAATTCTCTTAGGGAACGAACTGTTAAGAGTCGTTTTCTTTCAAATTCTAAAATCTCAATTGCGTCTTTAGCTTCGCTAAGTGGCATTGGTTTTAGACCAAAACTTAAGTAAATTTTCTCTAGTCGTTCTCTAAGAATTGGAAGTTGTGACAGTGATATGCTACCTAGCCCATCTTCTTTAAGTAAGAACTGTCCCCACCAAGTAGCAATTAGGTCTATTTTATCTCTATCATTATCTGTTTTTATGGATTTACTTAAATAAAAAGAGAGTATAGTTTCTAAAGTTTCTTCATTATGGATAGAAACCTGTTCAAAGTATTGGCGAAGTGAGCTAGCAGAAAGGTCAGAGTCAAATTTCTCTAAAGCTTGCCTCCATAGAGAAAAGCGAGTAGCAATATATATTTCTA
Source organism: Blastocatellia bacterium (assembly GCA_016713405.1). Lineage (NCBI taxonomy): Bacteria > Pseudomonadati > Acidobacteriota > Blastocatellia > Blastocatellia bacterium. The sequence goes on along the minus strand of JADJPF010000001.1, from coordinate 448,708 downwards.
GCTCATTTAAGTTTTCGCTTTCTTTACAAGCTAAGATATCTGTTTCAAGTCCATTAACATCAAAATTTAGCTCATCCTGGAGTTGATCAACAACTTGAGAAAGAGAAGCAAAAAATTTATGTACAGTGGAAAATAGTTGAAAGTCTTCTAGATGACTACGATAAACTGACATTTTTGCTAAAGTCTCGTATTTTTCTGACATATTCTTGCCTCTTAACATTATCTAGCAAGTGTAAGAGAAACTTAATCATATCGCAACTAGAATTAATAATAACAAAAAATTAATGGTTAATAACATTTTATTTTTACCAGGTTTTACTAATGGGTTTCTTTATCCCTTAAAGCTATTTTGTATGTTAAATTAGCCTTTTCAGCAAAAATTTTTCTGGAGGAAAAATTGTGGATAATGTTATAGACAAAATTATTTCCGTTGCTCAAGTGGAAACACACCTAAAAATTGCTGGTCAAGGCAGTCCTTTAGTATTTTTTCATGGTATGGGGCTTGCAGATCTTTGGCTTGCTTTTCACTTACAGCTTGCCCAAGATTTTACTCTTTATGCTCCAGATCATCCTGGTTTTGGCTTAAGCACCGCTCCAGATTCTTTTGACTCACTAGAAGACTTTATTATTCATTATGCAGATCTTTTGGATATACTAGGGCTTAAGCAAGTTACCTTAGTTGGTCATTCTTTAGGCGGCTGGTTAGCAGCCGAGTTTGCATCCTTCTTTCCTGAGCGAGTAAAAAACCTAGTTTTAATTTCAGCAGGAGGTCTAAGAGTGGCTAACGCACCTATTGTAGATGTTTTTGCTCTTTCACCTGAACAACTAGCAATGGTTTGTTTTTATGATTTAAGTAATGCAATGGTTTTGGCTAGTCAAAGAGATATGTCCAATATGAAAAAACTAATGCTTCAGGATTACAAGGAAAGAACTATGGTAGCTAAAATTGCTTGGCAACTTGGTTATAATCCAAAACTAGCTAACCGTTTACGTCGAATTACTGCCAAAACTTTAGTAATTTGGGGAAAAGATGACCAACTTGTTCCAATCGCACATGCAGAAGCCTATTGCAAAGCAATTTCAGGCTCTAAATTAGCATTACTTGATGAATGCGGTCATATGCCTCCATTAGAGCAAGTCGAACAGGTAGTTCAATTAATTAAAGATTTTACTAAGGAGTAAGCTTAACAATGACTAAAAAAATGGAATTTTATTATTTTCACTTAATGCCATACCCTTATCTTCCAGAAGATTTTAATAAACAATATGATTCTACCTGGGTGACTTTGCCTAATAGTCTTTATGATCCAGAAACAGGACATCATTTATATAATCGGTTTTTAGATGAGTTAGTACGAGCGGCAGAACTTGGTTGGGATGGAGTTTGTGTAAATGAGCATCATCAAAATGCTTATGGGACAATGCCATCACCTAATATTATTGCTGCAATGCTTGTTCATAGGATTAAAACCGCTAAAATTGCAATTATTGGAAATGCGCTACCTTTGCATGACGACCCACTACGTGTAGCAGAAGAAATAGCAATGCTAGATGTTATTAGCGGCGGGCGTATTATTTCTGGTTTTGTTCGTGGAACAGGAATGGAATATTATTCCTATAATGTTAACCCTGCTCATTCTAGAGAACGCTTTTATGAAGCACATGATTTGATTATAGAAGCTTGGACTAGGCCTGGGCCATTTAGATTTGAAGGTAAACATTATAATTATCGCTATGTTAACCCTTGGCCTAGACCGCTGCAAAAACCTCATCCTCCTATTTGGCTACCTGGTACAGGAAGTTTAGAAACCGTCGAGTTTGCCGCAGAAAAACGCTATCCATTTATGATGGTATTTTCGCCGCAGTCTTACCAACGTAAAGCTTATGATCTTTATAGACGTTTAGCAGAAGATAAATTTGGTTATGAAGCACAACCAAATCAGTTAGCTTTTGGAGTTCCAACCTTTGTAGCAGAAACAGACGAAATTGCTAGAAAAGAAGCTAAACAACATGTTATGTGGTTATTTCACAAGGTTTACATACAACTCCACAGTTTTCATTTCCTCCCGGTTATGTAACAGAAAAATCGCTAGCTGCAATTCTTAGCTCAGGGATTAAGCAATTTTCTCAGCTAACTTTTGATGAACTAATCGACGAAGGTTATATAATTGTTGGTAGTCCATCAACAGTAATTGAAAAGTTTAGTGTTTATACCGAAGAAATGCACGCAGGGATTTTAATTGGTGGGGCGCAGTGTGGCGATATGCCAGAAGATTTAGTAAATAAAAATATGGAAATGTTTGCTAAAGAAGTAATGCCGCATTTTCGATAATTTGCCAAATAAATAGCCTAGTAATAGCCTAGTAATAGTTTACTAGGCTATTTACATTTTACTAAATTTATTTTTATCTATATTTTAAGGTGGAAAATGAGACCTACTTGGGCAGAAGTAAGATTAGATTATATTGCAGATAATTATCAGAAAATAAAAGAGTTTGTAGGTAGTTCAGTAAAAGTTATGGCTGTAATTAAAGCTGATGCTTATGGTCATGGTGCAAGTGAAGTTGCTAAATACTTAGAAAATCAAGCTATTAAACCAGATTGGTTTGGCGTTGCTCTAACAGAAGAAGCTGTAAAACTACGTGAAACAGGCGTTAAAACCCCAATTTTATGTTTAGGTGGATTCTGGAAATCAAGCAAGGCCTCTAAATGTATTAAGTATAATTTAGTACCAACAATTTATCGTTTTGATATGTTAGAAAATTTGGTTGAAGCAGCAAGACAAGCTGCTTGTAGTTGGAAATTTCATCTTAAAATAGATACTGGAATGGGGCGTTTAGGTATTTTGCCAGATGAGTTACCAACATTTTTAGAAAAGCTAAAAATTTATCCTGAAGTAATTTTAGATGGAGTAATGACACATTTAGCTTCTGCTGATGAGCTAGAAAAGTCTGAATTTACAAAAAAACAATTAACAATATTTGAAGATTGTTTAAGCCAAATTAGACAAGCAGGCTTTAACCCTACTTATCAACATACAGCAAATAGTGCTGCAACTTGTAGTTGGCCGCAAGCTTATGGAAACTTAGTTCGTGCAGGTGGGCTGCTTTATGGGTTAACGGATACAATTGCACCTAATGTAAAGCTAAAAGTAAAACCGGCTCTTTCTTTACATTCAACAATAATATTACTAAAAAAGTCGCTGCTAATACTAGTTTGGGCTATTGCAATACTTTTTTTACTAATAGAAGAAAAGTTTAATAGCTACAATACCAATTGGTTATGAAGATGGTTTGGCGCGTAGCTATTCAAACATTGGGCAAGTTTTAGTACATAATCAACTAGCTACAATTGTTGGACGTGTAAGTATGGACTTAACCCTAATTGATGTAACAGATATAGCAAATGTAGCTTTAGGCGACCGAGTAACTTTAATTGGGCAAATGGGAGGCAAAAGTATTTCAGCAGAAAAAGTAGCATCTACAATTAACACAATTTCCTATGAAATTACCTGCGGGTTATCTGCTAGAGTACCAAGAATTTATTTGACAGAAGATTAAAACTTATCTAAGAAAAATCGCCAACAAATTAGAAAGATAGTAAACTGTCTTGTACCCCTAAGATTACATAAATAATTTCTAATAAATTTTAATAAAATATTTTTAAAGCTAGGTTTTTAGGACAATAATTATGATAGGTTTTGTTAATGTAGTTAGATGTGTGTGTGTCGCACTTATTTTAATTATTAGTCATTTAATTTTATTTCCCTCTTTAAGCTTTGCCCTAGATCCCAAACAATTAATTACTCAATATGGACACGATATTTGGAATGATGAACTTCCTCAAAGCACTGTTCATTGTTTAATACAATCTCGTGACGGGTATATTTGGATGGGAACTTATGAAGGAGTAGTACGCTTTGATGGAATTGAATTTATTGCTTATAACAACCGCAATACTCCAGAGTTAAAGCGTCCTGGAGTCCTAACATTATATGAAGACCGTGCTGGTACGTTGTGGATAGGAATGTTAGAAGGTGGCCTTGCTAGTTTTCGAGATGGACGCTTTAAGGCTTATGGTCAAGAAACAGGTCTTTCAAATGATACAGTTAGAACGATTTATCAGGACAGGACTGGTAAATTATGGGTTGGGACTGACAATGGAATAAATTTGCTTCAAAACAATAAGTTTATTAGCTACACAACCAGCAATGGACTTGTTAATAACCAAGTACGAGCTATTACTGAAGATTCGCTTGGCAATTTATGGATTGGCACAGAAGAAGGATTATCGCTCTTCAAAAATGGGCAGTTTACTAATTACACTACCAAAGATGGGTTGCCAAATAATTCTATTAGAACAATTTATGCTAACAAACAAGCTGGTTTATGGCTTTCTACCCCAGCAGGTGCAGTTTTTGGCAAGATGGGGTAAAGAAAATTTATACGACTCAAGAAGGGTTAACAACTAATAATATTCGCTCAATTTTACCTGATACAGACGGCAATATTTGGTTAGGAACAGAAAACGGTGGATTGCAACGCTTATTTAATGACAAAGTAGAGGTTTACCAAATAAAACAGGGTTTATCTAATGACAATATTCGCTCTTTGCTAGAAGACCGTGAAGGTAGTTTATGGGTTGGCACTACTTCAGGGCTAAATCGTTTTAGAACTAGTAAATTTATTAACTATACCTCTAGTGATGGGCTAGCTAATGACTTTGTTCGTGCTGTTTTAGAGGATTCAAAAGGTAATTTCTGGGTTGGAACTGATGGAGGCGGCTTATCTTTATTTCAAAATGGAAAATTCACTAATTACACTACTAAAGATGGCCTGGTAAGCGACCTTGTTCGCTCTTTACATGAGGATAAAGAGGGTAAATTATGGGTTGGGACTAATGAAGGTTTAAGCTGTTTCTATAATGGGAAATTTACTAACTACACTACTAAAGATGGTCTGCCACATAATAGTATTTACTGCATTAATCAAGACAAGGAAGGTAACTTTTGGTTTGGTACTAATGGAGGTGGAGCTAGTTTATTTAAGGATGGGAAATTTACTAACTTTGGAGTAAAAGAAGGCTTATTAAACCTTAGTGTTAGGACTATTTTTTTAGACCGTGAGGGTAATCTTTGGTTTGGCACTTATAGTGGTCTTAATTCTTATAAGAATGGTCAATTTTTTAGTCATACTAAAAAAGATGGTGTTTCTGGAAATGCTGTTTTTTCTGCTTATCAAGATAGTCAAGGAGATATTTGGTTTACTACTAATGATGGTTTTACTAGGTACAAGCAAGGAAAATTTACTCCTTATGCAACTAGTACAGGCTTATTTGATGGAATTTCTTTTCAAATCCTAGAAGATAGCCGTGGTTATTTATGGGCTAGCACTAGCAAAGGTATTTTAAGCGTAAGAAAGCGCGATTTTAATGATTATGACCAAGGCAAAATAAGTAGTATCGCTTATACAATGTATGGAAAAATTGATGGAATGAAAACCCACCAATGTAATGGTGCCTCTCAGCCCTGTGCTATTAAATCTAAAGATGGGCGTTTATGGTTTGCTACGGCTAAAGGAATTACAACTATTGCTCCTGATGAGATTAAGTTAAACCAGTTGGCTCCAGATGTTTATATTACTAAAGCAATTGTTGATGGTGTGTCATTAAACCCTACAGAAAAAGTAGTTTTAGATCCAGGAAAAGAAAAATATGAATTTCATTACACTGGCTTAAGTTTTCTAGCTTTAGAAAAAGTTAAATTTAAGTTTATGTTGGTTGGTTATGATAAAGATTGGGTAGTAGCAAATACTAGGCGAATTGCTTACTATACACATATTCCGCCTGGAGATTATCAATTTAGGGTAATAGCTTGTAATAATGATGGTGTTTGGAATGAAACAGGAGCAAGTTTCTATTTCACCCTAAAAACACACCCCTTAAAAACTAATTGGGCATATGCTTTTTATATTTCATCATTTCTAGCTTTAGGTTATACAGGTGTACGTTATAGAGTAAAAGTTTTACAACGTCGTAATGAGCTTTTAGAAAGCAAAGTCCAAGAACGTACTTTAGAGCTAAATCAAAAAAATGAGCAGTTACTTTTATCAGCAAAGCAAATTGAACAAAAAAATTCACTTTTAGAACAAGTTAACAAAGAGTTAGCAACTTCTCATCGTGAGACAGAGCAAAAAAATTCACTTTTAGAACAGGTTAATAAAGAGTTAGCAGAAAAAAATTCTCAATTAGTCCTTTCCAAAGAACAATTGGTTGAATCTTATAAACGTGCTGAAAAAATCTTTTCTGCAATGTCTGATATTTTACCTAGCACAATACTTGATGATAAATATCGACTAGAAACAAAAATCGGCTCAGGTGGTTATGGAGTAATTTATCAAGCTACACATGTGTCAATGCAACGTCCGGTTGCTGTAAAGATATTTCGTCCTGCTAGCGGAAATGTTAATTCAGAAGCATTAGAAAGATTTCGTTTAGAAGGTATTTCAGCTTGTCGAATTAATCACCCTAATGCAGTTGCTGTGCTAGATTCAAATATTACGCCTGGTGGAATTGCTTATCTAGTAATGGAACTACTACAAGGAAAAACACTTGCTCAAGAATTAGAAAGCAAATCCCGCTTGCCAGCAAAAAGAGCTTTAGAAATTATCATTCCTGTTTGCAATGTTTTAGCCCAAGCTCATGAAGTTGGCATCATTCACCGGGATATTAAACCAGACAATATTTTTCTACACCAATCAACAGAAGGCGAAGTTGTTAAAGTTGTAGATTTTGGTATTGCTAAACTTGCTGGTGATACTTTTAACATGGAATTAAGCAAATTAACTGGAACTGGAACTTTAATTGGTACACCAACTTATATGTCTCCTGAACGCTTAAGCAATAAAACGTATGATGGTAAATCAGATGTTTATAGCCTAGGTGTAGTGCTTTATGAGATTTTATCTGGTTATCCTCCATTTGACTCTTTTGATGACAATGTTTGGGCATTAATTAACATGCAACTTACAGAAGACCCACAACCATTAAGTAGTATTTTAGTTGATATTCCTGCCCAATTGGATGAAGCTGTATTAAAAGCTCTAGTAAAAGATCCTGAAAAACGCCCCTCGGCCCAAGACTTAGCTGCTGACTTAACCTCTATTTTAGCTACCCTAAATAACTAAAATCTAATATAAATGCAACTTTTATTATTTAAGCATAGTTACCTTGTTGCTATCACTTGCTAGCCCAATAAAAGCAAATAATGTATCTTTAATAAAATTTTTGCTTAATTGGAGTTTATAAAACTACTAATTTTTAATTTCTTATGAAAATTTGTCCGGTTTGTCAAAAACAATTTGAAGAGTCATTAAATTTCTGTCCTGTAGATGGTGAAGTTTTAGACATAGACAAAAGCTCACTAATAGGAACTGTCCTAGATGGTCAATACCAAATCGATGCCTTGCTTGGTGAAGGTGGAATGGGAACAGTCTACCGAGCGCGTCATATTCTTTTAGGCGACAATGTAGCAATAAAAATTCTCTCAGGTAATTTTAATAACGATCCAGAATCGCTACGTAGATTTTTAAGAGAAGGTCAAACAGCTAGAAGATTTCGACATCCTAATGTTGTTTCAGTTCATGATTTAAGAACTATGCCTGATGGTACTGCTTATATGGTTATGGAGCATATTTTAGGGCAAACCTTAAAAGAAGTATTAGAAGAACAAGGGCCATTTTCTGTAAAAGAAGCTTTAGAAACCATTAACCCCATTGCAGACGCATTAAATTCAGCACATGCATTAGGAATAGTTCACCGTGACTTAAAGCCAGAAAATATTATGTTTGGTAAAACTAATGATGGGCAAGCTGTAATTAAGCTTTTAGATTTAGGTATTGCCAAAGTCTTTAATGACCGCATAACAGCAGCAACCAGAAACGATCAAATTTTAGGAACACCTGGCTATATGTCCCCTGAACAATGGGGTTCAAAGCCAAAAGATGGAGGGCCAAAAATTGATAACCGTGCTGATATTTATAGCCTTGCAATAGTAATTTATGAGTTAATATCAGGACGTTTGCCTTTTGAAGGCGATTCACTCCATGAAATAGCGTCTCAACATCTTTTTTCACCCGCACCACTTCTACATGAAGAAAAAAGCAATGTATCTTCTGTTTTTAGTGAAGTTCTAGCCAAAGCAATGTCAAAAGATCGTAGTCTGCGCCCCGCTACTTGTTTAGATTTTATTCAAGAATTAACAGCAGCTACTTTTTCTACTAATCCTTTAGACCCACAAGTAAATAATATTACTGAAGCTGAAGCTGAGGCTGAAGCTGAAACTGCAAAAATACAGGCTGGTGTAGCAATAACTGGAGCAAAAACAGTCCCAACAGAAGTTAAACTTGGAATAGATGTTAAAGTAGACCTTGAATATTTTGATACTGAGTTAGTTACAGTTGATGCAACGGGCCAAATAATGAACCGTCGTTGCGTGCAAAGCCAAAGTTTTATCCAGGAATTACCTAATGATATAATTTTAGAAATGGTTTGGATTCCTGAAGGCTCTTTTTTAATGGGTTCACCTGAAGTTGAACTTAAACGCTCAAAAGATGAAGATCCTCAACATTTAGTAAAACTGCATCCATTTTTTATTAGTAAATATTCAATTACTCAAGCACAATGGTATGCTGTTTCACTATTGCCAACAATTAGCCGTCCACTAAACCCAGATCCATCTAATTTTAAGGATGAAAGCCGACCTGTAGAAAATGTTTCTTGGGAAGACTGTCAAGAATTTTGCTTAAGGCTTTCTCAACAAACTGGCCGTTCTTACTCGCTGCCAAGTGAAGCACAATGGGAATATGCTGCAAGGGCTGGTACTACAACAGCTTTTCATTTTGGTGAAACCATTACTACAGACCTAGCAAATTATAATGGTTTATTTCGTTATGGCAGCGGCCCAAGAGGTGTTAACCGTAATGAAACACTTCCTGTAGGAAGTCTTGGTGTTGCAAATAATTTTGGGCTTTATGATATGCATGGAAATGTTTGGGAATGGTGCCAAGATGCCTGGCATGATAACTACCTTGGCGCGCCAACAGATGGTAGTGCTTGGGAAACAGATGCTGTTGATAACCGTAAAGTTATGCGTGGTGGTTCTTGGTATTCACAAAGCAATCTTTGTCGTTCAGCAGCCAGGGCAGGAAGTTGGCCTAATGGCAATAATGATTTTTTAGGCTTTCGAGTAGTGTTAAATTTTTCTTCTGTTATTAAATCAGGTAATACAGCTAATCTAACACTACAATGGCCTTATAAAACTAGATATTAAATTAGCCCAGCCCTAAAGAGCCGGTCTATATACAGTAGCCCCTACAGGGGTAAAGAAATAAAATATTCTTTTATTTTCAATAAGTTACAAAGCTAATTCCATGTATTATTAAATTATTTTAACAATTCTAGTGCTGCCGAAGTCATAGCTTTAACCCCTGTAAAAATCGTGGGTTCAGCCAGTGGTGCAAATTGACTAGAATGTAGTGAAGGCAAAGGAGTTGATTGCTTTTGGCTTTTTTCTATCAATACAGGATCAACTGCCCCTAACCAAAAAATAAAGCCGGGTATTTCTTGATTTAAGCTAAAACGTCCAAAATCTTCTCCTCCCATAACGGGATCTGTTGCAACAACATTTTCTTTTCCTAATGTTTGCTCAAAAACTCCTACTATTCGCTTAGTTAAAACAGGATTATTATAAGTTGCTGGTGTAAATTCGGTTTCTACTACTTCAACAATTGGAAGTCTGTCTTTAGGAAGTCCTGCTGCTATAGCAATTCCTTGGCTAATTCGTTCAATTGCACTTAAAACTTTTTGTCTAACTTCCTCTTTATAAGTCCTAACCGTTAGTTGCAACTTTACTTCATCTGGAATGATATTATGTTTTGTACCACCACTAATTGAGCCTACAGTTACAACGGCTGGGTCAAGAGGCGAATTTTCCCGGCTAACAATGGTTTGTAGAGCTAAAACTATTTGTGAAGCAATTACAATAGGATCTTTTGTAGTTTGTGGATAAGCACCATGTCCACCAACTCCACGAACAGTAATATTTACACTATTTACATTTGCTAGCGCGTAGCCTTCACAATAACCAACTTTTCCTGCTGCTAAATTAGCATTGTCATGAAGAGCTAAAACATAATCAGGTTTAGGAAATTTTGTATAAAGCTCATCCTTAAGCATTGCTTTTGCACCTGTTCCCCGTTCTTCAGCAGGCTGACCAATTAAAATTACTGTACCTTTCCACTGATTTTTTAGTGTTGCTAACATTTTAGCTGTGCCTAAAAATGTAGTCATATGAATGTCATGACCGCATCCATGCATTACTGCAACTTCTTCACCCACATCATTTTTTGTTTTTACTTTACTTGCATAAGGCAGGTTTGTTTTTTCATCTATTGGCAAACCGTCCATGTCGGTACGAATTAAGACTTTTGGCCCATTACCATTTTTTAGCAGCGCGACAATTCCATAACTAGTTAAACCTGCTTGATCATATTTACCTACACGCTCGGTTACTTCATAACCAAGTTTTTTTAGCTCTGAAGCAATAAAAGAAGAAGTTTTTTCCTCTTTATGAGAAAGTTCTGGGCTAGCATGCAAATTCTTATAAGTCGTTACTAATGTTGGTAATTCTTGATTTATTAGTTGGTCTAAATTTTGTTGTGCATAAGAGTTTTGACTAAATACAAATAAAATAGCAAGTATAAGTAATGTTTTTTTCATAAATTTAAGTAAACTAAAATTTTATTGGAATATAATTTTTGTAGGTTTAGAAAAACAGTGAAAAGTATAGGACAACTTTAGAATTTCAACCAAGCAGGAAAAGAAAAGTTTTCCTAAAATCCCAAAACCGGAAATTATTATAATTTTTTTTAGAATAATTATAATTTTTATGGAATAAAAGTTTTGTTCGTGTGTTTCCCTTTATGAAAACAATCAAATCAAAGCCTTTTCGTTACAACCCTAACATTTATTTAATCTTTTTCTAATAGACTAACTATCAAAAGATTTTTGGTCTATTTATATGTTGAGGAAAGGGAAAATGAAAATAGAAAAATCAAATTTTAATGTTGCTAAAACAAAATTTCTAGTAACAAAATTAATTGCAATAACCTTCTTTATTGCAATAGCAATGATGGCTTCTTTTATTTCTATAAGTAATGAAAGTAAAGTAGCCGCTGCCGCATCTCCACAAGGTTTTCAAACACAAATACCTTTTGGACTACCAACAGATCTTTGGAATGAATTAATTCCAGCAGATAATCCAATGACTCCAAGCAAAATTGCTCTAGGTGAAAAACTTTATTTTGATAAACGGCTTTCTATTGACCAAACCGTTAGTTGTGCAACTTGCCACGACCCTGCCACAGCACTAGCAGACATCAATGCTGTAGGCGTAGGTATTCAAAATAAAAAAGGTGCGCGTAATTCTCCTACTGTATTAAATTCAATGTTTAATGAACTGCAATTTTGGGATGGACGCGCTCCAACACTTGAAGAACAAGCTAAATTGCCATTAATTAACCCAATTGAAATGGGAATGCCTGATCATAAAGCAGTAGTAAAACGAGTAAGTGAAATTGCTGAATATCAAAAAGACTTTGCTAGCGTGTTTGGCAAAGATGGAATTACCATTGATACTATTGCTAAAGCAATTGCAGCATTTGAACGGACGCAATTATCAGGAAACTCGCCCTTTGACCGTTTTATAGCTGGAGACCAAAAAGCTATTTCTGAAGCAGCCAAACGGGGTTGGGAATTATTTAATGGAAAGGCTCGCTGTATAAGTTGCCATACTTTTAATGCTTCTTCCCCGTTTTTTAGTGACTTTAAGTTTCATAACATTGGTGTAGCAGCTAAGGATCAAGATTTTCCTAAACTAGCACGCCGCGCCCGCCAAGTGCTAGATGCTGATCCTAAACGTGCAGAACAATTAATAGATGAAATGGCACTTTCGCCCGGCTTTTCTGAGCTTGGACGTTATTTAGTAACCAAACAACCAAGAGATATTGGATCATTTAAGACATCTATGCTTCGAGACATCGAATTAACAGCACCTTATATGCACAATGGTTCGGAAAAAACCTTGTTGGATGTAATAATTTTCTACAACAAAGGTGGAGAAATTAACCCAAATCTTGATGGTGGAATGCGTCCATTAAAGCTTTCAGATCCAGAAATGGAGGATCTGGTAGAACTATTAAAAACCTTTACTAGCGATGATACCCGTCGCAAAGTCCAAAGCATAAAGCCGCAAACCCGTGCGCCATTTCCACAATAAGAAAGGAAAAATTTTATGATTCCATTAAAATGGGAAAAACGTCTTCAAGAATACTTAAAAGAGCGTGAAAATTGGCTTAAAGAGCTATATCAAACTGGTAGCACTTGGGAAGGCCGCCGTAAGTTCTTAAAAATGTCTGCTATGGCTGCTGGATTTGCTGCTACACAATCTTTTGTGCCACACTCATTTCAGCTAGTAGATGTTGTTAATGCTGCTACACCAGATAGCAAACAACAAGCCTTTACCTTTGCTTACATTTCTGACTCACATCTTTATGAAAAAACGCTAAATGAACGTTTTGTTCGTCAATTAGAGCGTGCTGTAGCTGACATAAATGCGCTTGATCCACAGCCTGATTTTGTACTTTATGGCGGAGATCTTGCCCAACTTGGTCAACCAGGCGAATTAAAACTTGGTGCGCAAATTCTTAAACAAGTCAAAGCTCCTCTTAAAATGATGGTAGGTGAGCATGACTGGTTTTTAGATATGGGTGATTTATGGAAAGAGCTTTTTGGTAAACATTATTACTCATTTGATCATAAGGGCGTGCATTTTATTACCTTGATGAGTGTTAACGAGAAGGATTTTTGGACGGCTAAAAACCTTTCTCCTATGCAAAGAATGCAAATTGTTTCTGGTTTAGATGATGGTAGACAAAGTGCTTTTGAAGTTGGTGTAGAAGAGCGCGAATGGCTAGCACGTGATTTAGCCAATATTCCAAAAACAACCCCAATTGTTGTATTTTCACACTCTCCGCTTTATAAACTTTATCGTCCTTGGAATTTCTGGACAGATGACGCTGATGAGATCCAAGCATTGCTACAACCTTTTCAAACTGTGACAGTAGTTCATGGACATACTCACCAGGTGCTAACAAACCGGATTGGAAATATTCATTTTCATGGAATGTTGTCAACGGCTTGGCCTTGGCCCTATGCACCACAAGGTTTACCAAAATTAACAATGCAAATGAATCGTCCTGATCCTTTTAACCAAACCGAAGGTTTAGGAGATGGAATTATTGATGTACTTGGCAATGGGCGAGTAAATAAACGTTATGATTTATGGAATCGTAACCCAATGTCAGTTACAGCTAAATACCTAGATTCCAATGGTCAAGAAGATTTACCCGCAAAAACCTCTTTGCCATCTTACTAAATGAAGGAGCATAGGATGAATAAAGTACAGTTAATAAAGCTAATTATTATTTGTGTTTTCGCTAGTGTTGTTTTATATCAAAGTCATAAAGTTGAAGCTCAAGAGCCTGTGCAACTTCCAAAACATGCTCCCGCCAAAACCGATGGTCAAAGTTTGGTCGTGCAACTTTGTGATGGTGAAACAAATTTAGAAGTAAAAGGTGTAGGCCCAAACGAGCGACTTGATCCAGAAAAAGCTCAAACAGTTTCTAATCAATTAATGGCTCAGTGGTTAGCAAAACAGCCTAAAGAAGTAGCAGAAGCTTGGCTAAAAGAGTCATTAAATGCTCGTACAGAAGCTAAAACCACAACTCAAGAGAATAAAGCTTCTACAACAGGTCAAGAGCAAGTAGTAGATTTTACCTCACGTGATTACAAATCATGGGAAAGAGAATTGGCAAAAGAAATCGCTTACGGTGATCAAATTTTTCACGATGATAAGTTACTAGGTAGTACTAACGGCGTATCTTGCGCAATGTGTCATCCACATGCAGCTAATACCCATCCAGAAACTTATCCTAAATTTCAAATACAACTTAGACGGGTGGCTTTGCTGCGCGATATGATTAACTGGTGTATTGAAAACCCATCTAGAGGGGCTAAATTACATCCAGACGATCCTAAAATGCGAGCAATTGAAGCTTATATTTTGGCACAAAGAAAAGGTGTAGTGATCGAACCAGGAAAACACTGATAAGATCAAATAATGTGTAATTGTTGCCAAGGTTCTAACTTCAACCTTGGCAACTTTTTTGTTTAAGCTACAGTTTTGTTTGCAACTTGCTCTTGCATTAAGCCTATATATTCAGATTCAGGACGAATTAAACGACCTGTTTTTTCTTGTTCAAAAATATGTGCAATCCAGCCAATTACCCGCCCCATTGCAAACACTGAGGTAAATAGCTCACGTTGCAAGCCTACAGCCTCTAAAACTAAAGCGGTGTAAAATTCTACATTAGTGTGCAAAGGCTTTTCAGGTTTATGACGCGCTAAAATCTGTAGAGCTTGTTTTTCGACTTTTTCAGCAAAATCTAGACGGCTATTTCCATTTTCCCGTAACTCTGCAACTACTTTTTTTAGAACATCTGCACGAGGGTCACGAACTTGATAAATACGATGACCAAATCCCATCAGCCTTTTACCTTTTGAAAGCTCATTGTTTATCCAATTGTCAATATTTTCCTCTGTGCCAATATTATCCAACATATCTAGCACGGGGCCCGGCGCACCTCCATGCAGTGGCCCTTTAAGTGCTGAAATTGCACCTATTACAGCAGAAATTAATCCTGCCCTAGTCGAAGTAATAACTCGCGCTGTAAAAGTTGAAGCATTCATACCATGTTCACAAACTGTAACTAAATACTTGTCTAAAGCTTGGGCTAACAACTTATTTGCTTTATCAGTCCCATTTAACATCCTTAAAAAGTCTTCTGCTTGGGTTAAATTTTCATTTGGAGCAATTAAGCTTAAGCCTTGTTTATTGCGAGTGATTGCAGCTAAAAAAACTGGAATCGCTCCTGTTACTAAATAGTGGTGTAGAATTTTCTCATCATCTGAGAGGCTAGCAATGGCTAGTCTTAAAGCTTCAATAGTAGACAAATGAGAAGTTGCTTTTATGATAGTTGGTAAAATTTCAAAAGCCCTTTTACGTGCTTGACCTAGAGCTAAAATCACAGTTTCAACAGTATTTTGCTCAGGTGTAAAGTCTTGCCAAAGTCTAACTGCCATACTTTCTAAACCTTCGCTTTTAGCTAGTTTTTCTATTGGTAAGCCTCGAATTATTAAACTACCTTGACGGCCATCTACTTTACTTAGAATAGTTTGCATTACATCAATATTATTTAATCCCATTTTTTTAAGTTCCTTTCTAGATAGAATATACATATTGATTGCAATATTGATAGCTTTATAATATATTGTCAATATTGATTTATCAATCAATATATAAAAAAAGGATTTTATTTATGAGTAACAAGGTTTATTTAACAGCTAAAGAAGCAGCTAAAGAATTAGGAGTTAGTGTAACTACGCTTTATGCTTATGTAAGTCGTGGGTTAATTCGTTCCGAGTCTACAGAAACTTCGCATCAACACCGCTATAACCAAGAAGATATTTTGGCATTAAAAACACGTAAGCAAGTGCGTCAAGATCCTACAAAAGCGGCTGAAATGGCTTTGGACTGGGGAAGTCCAGTAATGACATCTGAGATTTGTTTAGTCTCAGATGGAAATTTATAGTATCGTGGAATAAATGTTTTAGATTTAGCAACCCAAAATAGTTTAGAAGAAGTAGCAAGCTTAATTTGGCTAGATGATATTTCTGCTACTTTTGCTAAAGAGCGCAATAACGTTTATTTAGAGCATTTACAGGAAATACATCAAAAATTTGCTAATCTTTCCTTAATAGAAATTTTTCAGGTTTTAATACCTTTAGCAGCAAAGTTTGATATAGCAGCTTATGATTTACGTCCGGCTGGAGTAGCTAGCACAGGAGCGCAAATTCTTAGGCTAATGGTAAATATTATTACTCAAGGAAAAGAACCAGCAAAAAATCTAGCTTCTACATTACAAAAATCTTGGGCAGAAAATAATAAAAAAGCTGCTCAGTTGATTAATGCAGCATTAATAGTTTGTGCAGATCATGAATTAAATGCTTCTACCTTTACGGCTCGTTGTGTTGCCTCCACTGGAGTAAACCCTTATTTAGTTGTGACAGCCGGACTAGCAGCCTTGCAAGGGTACAAACACGGTGGACAAGGCGAACAAGTAGAACTACTACTACTACAAGCCAGATCATTAGACAATGTAACTAGCATTTTAGTAGATCGGCTTCGTAGAGGTGAAAAAATCCCTGGTTTTGGGCATTCGCTTTATCCCCAAGGTGATCCAAGATCTAAATTACTAATTAAGTTAGCGGAAGAATTTGCACCTAAAAGCAAAGCTATTATATTGGTACAAACTTTAGTCAAAGAAGTATTTGATTTAACTGGAGAGTCCCCAAATTTAGATATGGGACTTGCAACTATTAGCCAAGTATTAAATTTACCTATTGGAACAGCAATAACATTATTTGCTATGGGGCGTGTAGTTGGTTGGTTAGGTCATGCGATTGAACAATACAAGTCTAATCAACTAATTAGACCTCGTGCTAAGTATGTTGGACGTGAGCCTACTTTGAAAAATTAGTAGTAATTTATTGATTTTTGTAATATGTCAAATGAACAAAAAACTAATGTATTAAATCTTAAGAATTAAACTAGCTAAATTAGAACTAGATAGAGTATTATTAATATACTACTATAGTGTAAAAACTGAATTATACAAAGGTTTGTAAAAGCTATGGAACATTCTTTAAAAAAAGCTGAACATGCAACCAAATATTTAATAAAAGTAATACAAGAGCTTTCTAAAAAGAAAAGTTTAGAAGAAATAATGCAAGTAGTAAGAATAGCCGCACGTGAGCTAACAAATGCAGATGGAGCAACCTTTGTTTTACGAGATGGTGACAATTGTTATTATGCTGAAGAAAACGCTATAAGCCCATTATGGAAAGGAAATCGCTTTCCAATGGAAAAATGTATTAGTGGCTGGGTGATGAAAAATGCTCAATCAGTAATTATAGAAGATATCTACCAGGATAGTAGAATCCCAATAGAAGCTTATAAACCAACATTTGTTAAAAGCCTGGCAATGGTGCCTATTCGTAGTCAAGCACCTATAGGAGCAATAGGAAATTATTGGTCAAAAACAAATACTCCAAGCTCAGAAGAAATAGAATTACTACAAGCTTTGGCTGATAGCACCTCAATTGCTATGGAAAATGTTCAAGTTTATAGTGAGTTAGAACAAAAGGTTAAAGAACGAACTTTGCAATTAGAGTTAATAAACACAGAGTTAGAAGCATTTAGCTATTCTGTTTCTCATGACTTACGCGCACCTTTAAGACATATTGGAGGATTTATAAAATTACTAGAGAAAAATAATGTAAATTTAGATGAAAAAAGCAAAAGATATATCAAAATTATTGCTGAATCATCTCAAACAATGGGTATATTAATTGACGAATTATTAGAGTTTTCCAAAATGGGAAGACAAGAAATGATTAATAAACAAATAGAATTAGAAGTATTATTAAATAGATTAATAATGGAACAAACAACTATATATGATGTAAATAATATTAAATGGATAATAGATAAACTACCAATAGTATATGCTGATTTAGCTATGTTAACTGTTGTATTAAATAATTTAATATCTAATGCTATAAAGTATTCAAGTAAACAACAAACACCAATAATAGAAATAGGATGTTTAAGTAAAGAAGCAGAAGAGATAATTTTTATTAAGGATAATGGAGTTGGATTTGATATGGAATATGCAAATAAGTTGTTTGGTGTTTTTCAACGCTTACATCGTGCAGATGAGTTTGAAGGAATTGGAATTGGACTAGCTACTGTAAAACGAATTATTAACCGGCATAATGGAAGAGTTTGGGCAGAAAGTATTCTTAATCAAGGTTCAACTTTTTATTTTGCTCTTCCAAAAAAAATAGCCTAGCAATTGTTGCTAGGCTACAAAATGACTACCCCTGTTTATTTTCAAAAGAATTTAGAAACTACGAGATAAGTTATTATAATTATTAGTAATGCTATTTAAGAATATTTGGTTAGTATTATTTCTATTTCTTTGTAATTGTTGGTTAGTGTTGTTATTTCGTCTAGTTTGAGTGTTATTAGAAGAGCGAGCATTAGAAGTTCTATTATTTTGTGCTATAGCAGAACCATCAAGAACATTAGCAAATTGGATTCCATCAAAAAACTGTGCAATTTCTCTTTGATATTTTTCTATTGCTGCTGGGTTTGAAGTGCTTACAACTAATAATTCACCTCGTCCGCCTGGGTTAGCTAGAACATAAATAGAAAAGTAAATTTGGCGACCAACTTTAGTAACAGATATTTGAGATAAGACTTGATAACCATCTTCGGATTGAACTTGGGTTTCTCGTTTAATGACTTGGCGACCGGCTTCTACTTTATTTACTAAAACTTGCATTACTTGATTTAGGTTGTTTGGAACGCTGTCTATTCCTTCAGTGATTGCAAAAGCAATTTCGGCATCATCAGCATCTTGACCGGCTGGAGTTAAAAGAATTGTGGAATCGCCTCGCTGTTGGGCGTAGCCTGCTGGGATTTGGTAAATTACATTTCCATATTTATAAGTGTTTTGTGCAAAAATATTTTCATTGACAGAAAAGAAGATAGCTAAGAAAAGAAAGAAAGTAGCAAATTTTTTCATTGTTTTGTCCTCGCAATTTATAAGATATTTTTTGGATATCTTTCTCTAGGGCAAGCTTTATGCCAGGAACAAATATAATGATTTATAAATTTTAACTCACTGTAACACATAGATTTAATGGTACTTAGCTTACTAATAGTTAATTATCTTTTTGATTATTTCTGACAATTCTGGCAGTTGTCGTCAAAACTGGCCTGTCAATTTTGGCAAGAATTTATTGTTTGTAGAAAATTTGATAGTTGTTCTAAGTATTTCTTTTTTTCCTCAAAATGTGGAAGGTGGGAGCTATTTTCAAAAATAACTAATTTAGCTTCTTTGATTAAACTTTGATAAAACTTAGTAGTTTCTGGTGTGGCTTCATCATAGCGTCCACAAGTAAATAAAACTGGTAAGCCTAACTTATGCAACTGTTTAGTAATGTCATAATCATGAATATTTCCTGTTACTAAAAACTCTGATTCTCCCCAAATAGTGCGATAAATTAAATCATTTGATGCTTCAACAGAATCTATCATTTCCTTGGGCCAAATAGGTAGGCGACAAACATAACGTTGATAATATTCTAAACTAGCAAATTGATATTCATCTGAATCTGTAGTTCCTGACTTTTTATGTTTCTCCATTATCTCTATAGTTTGCTTAGGGAGTGTATTAAGTAGTTTTTTAGCATCTTTAGACCAAAGAGGAATGCTTAAACAAGGACTAGCTAAAATCAAACTTTTTAGCTGTGATGGATTTTTTAAGGCATATTCAATAGCTAAAATTGACCCCCAGGAATGTCCGAAAAGATGTAATTTATTTAGTTTAAGTGTTGTAATTAAATATGTTAGCTCTTCAAGAAAATAAGTTAAATTCCACCTAGATTTATCTTTTCCTAAATAAATAGATTTACCACAACCTAGTTGGTCATAAAAAATTATGGGTCTTTCTTGTGAAAGTTTAGCTAATGGAAGTAGGTAGTTATGGGGCGAGCCTGGGCCGCCGTGAACTATTAATAAAGGCTCAGCAGTAGAATTTATATTGCCATAAATGCAATAAAAAATCTTCTGTCCACGAAATAAAACAAAGCCTGTTACAGATTGCATAACAATTAGCTATTTTCCACCAAATCGGCTAAAGCAATCATTGCAGCAGCAGTGCTATGAGCAAGATTATATTCAGTATCTTCTAGTAATGGGTCTGACACACTACCATCTTCACTAAGGTTATCTATAACAATGCTAAGTAGATACTCATAATCCATAGTATCTTTTTTATTAGATAAAGCTAGGCAAATGGCTACTTCTGCTGCAATGTCTGGACTTTCTTGCTCAATAACTAGTTTACTTAAATTTTCTAGTTCTGAAATTACGCTACCAAAGCCAAAAGAAGGTAGTGGACGTTGTAAATATCTTGTTCCTAAAAAAATTCTATGTGTTAACCAATAAATATAATCAATACTACTTAAATGCTGTTTATAGAATTTTTGATCTCGTTTTAGAGGTTCTAGCCTTACATCTAAGCCCAAAGAATAAGCCATTTCACCTAAAAGCCAGGCATACTTAACTTCTTTTTCTACCAACAATAAATTTTCTAAATAAGCTTTTAATTCTTCTTTATTTGGTACTGGATAGAAAATCTCTCTTTCTTTTAGAACATACCAAATATCTATTACAGACATTCCAGTTAATGGAGATAGATCTTTAGAAAAAGTTATTTTGGTATCTTTGATTTTTTCTATAAGTGTTGTTAAAACAGGTTCTAAGTTAAACTCTTGGAAGGATTTTTTTGCATAACTAGCAAACATATGTAGGGTAATAGCTTGTAGTGCTTGCGCCCAAAGTTCATCTTTACTAGTAAGAGATAAAAATTTATCGACGATTTTTTTTAGGTCAATGGCTGATGACATTTTTATTTATTAAACTCGGCTATTAATTCCTTAAAAGCTTGTAGATTCCTTATATTTTCTAGTGCTGGATCGCGTTGGAACCAAACAAAATTTTTATTACCTTCTGCTAAAGATTTTTTCATATATTCTAAAGCATTAGTAGTTTGCCCACATCTAGCATAAATTTGAGCATACCAATAAAAAAACTCTTCTTTTGGCCCAAAACGTCGGGAGATTGGTTTTAAGTAATTATTCACTTGTTGAGATTTTTGTCTATACGCGCTAACGTGCGCTAGAAGTAAATCCCCACAAGGCAAGTCTGGAAGCACTTTTCTAAGCCTTAACCCTAAAGCCTCAGCTTCATTTAATCTATTTTTATAAATTTGAATAATTCCTTTTAAGAATAAAATTACAGGATGTCTTGGGTCAAGGCTCTTGATATAAGTATCAACAACTTTTTCTGCTTCATCAAACATACCTTGATAAAGATACGCAACACACATTCCCCAATAACACCGCCAATAAGTAGGATCTTCGCGCATAGCTCGACGATAAGCAGCTAAGGATTTATCTAATTGTCCCATTGACCGATAATACCAACCTAAACACATATCTGCTTCAAAGTTATTTGGTGTAATTGCTAAAGCTTTATTAATTAAATCTAAAACTTCGCTACGTCGTCCCATATCCATATAAATACTAGCTAGTGTAGCGTATGAGTCTGCTAGATTTGGGTCAAGATCTATAGCTTGACGGCAATTTAATTCAGCTAAAGAAATATGATCAAGATTGTTGTCATAGCCTGTTTGAAAAATATATTGGCATTGAGCAAGTCCAATATAAGCGCGAGCAAAACGGTTATCAATCTCAATAGTACGCTTAAACATTTGTAATGCCATTTCAATATCTTGGCGTTCTACGGCTCTTTCAAAAAAATGACGGCCTCGAATGTAGTATTGTTGCGCATCGCTACTTAAAGGTTGTGGAACATAAGCTAGCCGTTCTTTTTCATAATCAGTTAGGTTAACTCTTAGGCTTTCAACAATTCTACGAGCAACTGTATCTTGAATAATAAAAGGATCTTCTCCAATTAACTCAAAGCGGTCATTCCAAATATCTTTATTTTCTACAACATCCAAAAGACGAAATGAAACCCTTACCCTTTTACCAAAATTTTGCACTGAGCCATCTAAAATAAACTGTACTGACATTTCTTTACCAACAGATAGTAGATCTACATCTGTGTTTTCATATTTAAGCACGGCTCTAATTGGTCTAACCATCAATCCCCTAACAATAGAAAGTTCTGTAATTAGAGTATCAGCTAGCCCAACACTTAACATTTGAGTTTGTTCATCAGCAGAAAGACATCGTAAAGGTAAAATTGCTATTGCAACACGGTCATTAACAGTTTCTGTAAGCCGTCCAGTTAGTCCGCCGCTAATAGGTGCGGTAGGTGCTGGCTGCGCGTTATATTCAGTTATTGCTAACGGTGGAATAACTGAAACATTAACACGGCGAAAATCTGCTGTAGAAAGCGCGTTAGTGATGCTTTTTTCCTGCCACATCCCTGCATCACTTAACAAAGTAAACTGTGCTTCTAAATCACTTAAAAAATCTTTTACACTAGTGTATCTATACTCAGGTTCTTTAGCTAAAGCTTTTAAGATTACTGAATCAAAATCTATTTCTGACTCTACATAATTAGAAGGCGCGGGAGGTTGTTCAGAAACTAGTTTGTCTATAACTTCTCGTCCTGTTTTACCCTCAAAAGGCAAGCGACCTGTTAACATTTGATAAGTAAGTACACCTAAGCTATAAATATCTGTCCTAGCATCAACATTTAGCCCAAAAGCTTGTTCTGGAGACATATAGTAAGGCGAGCCAAAAACATCCCCTTTTTGGGTAAGATGGGCAACTTGTTCCAAGTCTTCTTCTAAAGAAATAAATTTAGCAATACCAAAATCTAAAACTTTGATTCTTTCTTCACCACGCAGATTTTTATAAAGCATTAAATTAGAAGGTTTTAGGTCACGGTGAATAATTCCTGCGCTATGTGCAGCATCTAAAACATCAGCAATACACCTAACATGTTGTAGAAGTCGTCTTGGGGTAAGTTGTCCTGATCTAGCTAAATATTGATCAAATCTTTCACCTTCAACATATTGCATTACAATAAATAGCTGTCCCTGCTCGGTTTCATTCATTTCATAAACTGTTACTGCATCTGGGTGAGCAATTCGCCGGGCAGCCAGGGCTTCTCTTTGAAAGCGTGCAACTAAAACAGGGTTTTTTGCCATTTCTTCAGCAATAAACTTAATTGCTACATTATCGCCTATTTTAAGATGTGTAGCCTGATAAACAGCCCCCATTCCACCATGTCCAATTTTACGCTCTAACCTATACGTATTATTTAGTATATGGCCGCAAAGTTCGCCACTACTAAGAGAAACTACCTCATTTCCTACTTCGGTACGACTTTCAAAAGGTGGTTCTTCTGTTTCATCTTCAAAATCACTACCTAAATCATCATCCAAGCCATTATCAAAAACAGCCTTATCTTCCTCAATATGGCTTTTAATATTGGTACTTATAGCAGAGTGATATTCTGTTTTTTCTAATTCTATTTCTACACTGCTATCTTCTAACAGACTATTAAGAGCTTTTTGGTTGTTTTGATTACTAGAAGAATCAATACTAGGCTCTGGCATTAATATCAATGGGGTTCCATCCATTGGACAATGTCGGATCCGGTTTCGGTATTGCCTCCCACAGCTTTGACATATTTTCATGAGTTTTTTAAGTTGTGTAGGATAAGTTAGCTGTTATCACAGCCAAAAATTTTTTGCAAAACAGATTTTACTCCAAAAGATATAGAGCATAAAAGAATTATTCTTCTATGCTCTATAAGTTATTCTATATCAATAAATTACTTTTTATCCGCTGCCTTAAATAAAAACATTTTTGCCCCTTGTGACATTAATTGTTTTTTATCTGATAGCAGTCGTCGAACATCAGCCGTTAGCCATAAAGACAATTGATTATCATGGAAAGGACTCTTTCTATCTCCACTTTGTCCACCTGGTAAAGCATCTACAACTTCAAAACCTGTTGATTTGGCAACAGCCGTAAAGCGATGTGTTGGACTATGATTAAAGACAAAATCATCCTGGTTTTTAGCTCTAATCTTATGGCTACAAGCATTTGGAACTTCATAACCACCATCTCTTGGTAGTCCAAGAAGCCCTGGGAAAGTAGATTGGAAATTACCATTTGTTGAAGGTAAAGAAAAATCTACACCTAATAAATGTGGAATAAATAATCTATGTATTTTACCCCAACGATAATCACTTAAGTTTTGTGAATTGCCATAAGCTAAAGTAAAGTTTGGCCCGGCAAATTCATCTAATCCATTAAGTAAACTCTTTAGGATAATAAAATCACGTTGAACTTCTGCTGGGCTGTTAGCAAGTTCTGGAACGCTAAAGAAATTGATTCCTGAAGCACCAACACCTTTATTAACAGGAAAAGTTGCTAGGAAATTACCTAAAGAACCTATAGCTAATTGTCCAAAGTTACCATCTACGCCAGGTATTCCTTTTGGCGCAAGTGGCGCATCTATAACATTTCTTACCATTTGTGAACGCCAAATGCTATAAATGCTAGAACATACACTATTATTAATTTGTGCATCTGTTGGATCAGCTTGGTTAAATGGAACAAAACTATCATAGCCATTGCGTAATCCGGTTGGAGTAGTAAAGTCCCACTTAGAAAAACGATCTAAAGCTTCTCTAATTCTTGGTTCTTGAGCTAGTGCTTTTAGTTCAGCAGGTGCATCTGCTTTTTGTGCATTAGCAAAAGCCTGTTGAACAAATGGGAGTAGGATTTCTGCATCGCGCATTTTTCCAGCAGCTTGAAAAGCGCGTGCCATATCTACATTAATCTTTTTACCACTAGCAATAGCCGCTTTAATATCTCTAGTTAATTGTGAAGCACGTAGCCCACTAGCATATGCAGAACTTAAATAAAGTATGCTTTTACCATTTTTGCGTTTAGTATTTGCAGGATTATTATCATCTGTATCACCAATAGGATCATTATTAGCTGATACTACAAAGCCTGTAGGAGGATTAATAACCTTTGGCATCTCCTTAAATGGCAAGATATCAGTAGATACTGTTTGGAATTTCTGTTTTTTACGCAAAGGTTGCCAATCACTACCGCCTTGACCATCACGAATAAATCCAGGAGGTAAGCCATTTACAGTACCTTTTTCTAAATCTTCTCTTAAGGGAAGTTCGCCAGTTGTATAATAAGCAATTTCGCCCTTAGTAGTTACTACGCCCATATTTACCGAAGCCCCGCCAAGTTTTTGTAAAGCTTTTTCAAATTCTTTTAAGGTACGTGAACGGTTTATTTCAAGGAATGCTTGAATTTCTTGAGTTGGGCCAAAGCCTACTTGCTGAACAACCATTGCAACAGAATTATTAAAATCAACTCCAATAATTGGGCCATTATTACGGAAAGGAACACGAGCAAATTGGTCTGGTACTGTGCCTTTTGGTATATCTACTAGATTATCTGTTTTACCTTCAGCCATTTGATTAACTTTAAATGTTTCATTCCTAAAAATTACTTGTTGACGCTTACCTTTATTGATTATAACTAATGGATTTGGCCCTAGTTGTAGCTCAATTTTATCCTGGTAAACATCTGTAAAATCAAACACTGTAACAGTAGCTTGCCAAGCTAAATTATCATTAAAGCCAAGTGCTACACCAGGCGCGCCAGCAACACTAGCACCTGTAACATTTAGCGGCTGTTCTTTTTTATCTGTTGGCGTAACATTTATTTGTATTTGATACCAAGTAGGAGAGTTTTCTAAATCAAAATGTTGATCTCCTGTAATCATTGGCGCACCAGATTCAGTAACTTTACCACTTAAAAGAAACCAGTTGCTCCCATTACGTTGATCCCGTGGTCTAACAGCATTGGCAAACAATGGAGACTCTTTAGCGGCCTCTAAATAAGCTTTTGCCATATTTAATATAGAAGGATGAATATTTTTATCTAGGTATTCTCCCCATTGTTTATATTGTTCTTTTAGCTCATCATTTCCTTGATCTAGGTTTGGAACTGCGGTTTTAGCTGAAAGATTTTGACCTAAAGCATCAGGTATTACATAAGTAGGATCAAAGGGAGAGAGTCTAAACATGTCTTCAAAAAATAGCTTTGTACCATCAAAACCTTGTGCTTTTCCTGCGTCTTGGTAATTTTTTAATGCCAGTGTAGTATCAAGATCACTTAAGTCAAAAGCTAGGCTAACTGCAAGCCCTTTCCCTACATAAATTGTATCAAGCTCTGTCCAAGGTCTTGTTTTAGTAATTTTTAGCTCTTGGTACTCTTCAGGAAGCGGATTATTGGTTAAATAAGCATTAACACCATCAGCATAGGCTTTTAAGAAAACTCTAATTTCAGGGCTATATTGTGCTAGTGAATCTTGTGCAGCTAAATAAAGTCCGCTACCCCGTGCCGTAGAGTCAGCGCGAAGTATTCTATTATTTTCGCCTGGGCCAAGGATTTCTGCTAAAGTGCCGTCTAACATTCGGCGACGGGCATCCATTTGGAAAAATCGATCTCTAGCATGAATAAATCCCTCCATAAAAAATGCGTCTACATTAGTTTTAGCAAAAATATGTGGGATACCTAATTCATCTTCAATAACTTCAACATCTTCTACTAATCCAGTAAGTTCTTGAGGAGTAAATTCACTAGCTTTTTTTATTGAAGTATAGTTTTTAGTAGACTTTTTAGTAATATTGGGAGCAGATTTTTTACTGCCACCATAGCTTATACTTGGCATTACTAATTGAAAACAAAGTATTAAGGCTATTGGTAATCCAAGATAAAATAAATTAAATTTTTTCATAAATTTCTCCAAAATATTGCAGAAAAATTTTCTTATTGTGGTGCCATGCGAATTGCTCCATCTAATCGGATCACTTCGCCATTTAACATTTCATTTTCAATAATATGATGTGCTAGCGCGCCATACTCAGCAGGACGGCCAAGTCTTGCTGGAAAAGGCACTTGCTGGGCTAGCGATTGTCTAGCTGGTTCTGGCAAGCCTGCTAGAAGTGGTGTATCAAATAGACCTGGTGCAATGGTTAAAACTCGAATACCAAAACGTGCAAATTCTCGTGCAATTGGCAAAGTCATTCCAACCACACCACCTTTAGAAGCAGAATAGGCTGCTTGTCCAATTTGTCCATCAAATGCAGCTACAGAGGCAGTATTAATAATTACTCCTCTTTCCCCTGCTTCGTTAGGCTCATTTTTAGACATTACTGCCGCAGCTAAACGAATACAATTAAAAGTACCTATTAAATTAACTTCTATAGTACGGGCAAAATGTGATAACTCCATTGGCCCTTGTTTTCCTATTACTCTTTGTGCTGCACCAATTCCAGCACAATTAATTAAAATATTTAATCCTCCAAAAGCTGATAAACAAGTATCTACTGCCTTTTGAACATCTTCTGCTGAGGCAACACTAGCTTTAACAAAACTAGCATTTTCTCCTAGTTCGGTAGCTAAAGCATTACCCCGCTCTTCATTTAGATCAAGAATTACTGCTTTTGCTCCAGCACTGACTAAACGACGCACACAAGCTTCACCTAAACCAGAAGCACCGCCAGTAACTAGAGCAACTTGGCCCTTTACATCCATAGCTCCTCCAAAATTTTTATAAAAGTATGAAATTTAAATGATTTCGATAAAGAAAAGTTAATCTTGCATTATAGTCTTAATTTAAGCTTTTTTACACCCTTCTATTTACACTTATTAAAAATAAATTGATGTTAAATTTTTCTATACCTGTTATTTTGCCTAGAATAATCCTAGAATAATCATTTAGCTAATTTTGATTAGTAATAATTTAGCCCTGGAAATAAATAAAAAATTCCCGTTGACAAGTGCGAACGATCGTACTATTTTATAAATGTTCGTAAGACTTTAAGATAAATTATTTATATTTATTTATGACTAAAGGCAAAGATACCAAATCAACAATTTTATCAGCAGCCCTAACCACCGTTAGCCAGGAAGGGTTAGAAGGCTTAAGTTTTGGTAAACTTGCTCAGAATGTCGGGCTGTCTAAAAGCGGATTATTTGCACATTTTAATTCACTTGAAAACCTGCAAATAGCTGTAATACAAACGGCTGTAGATATTTTTATTGAAAAAGTAATTGCTCCTGCACTAAAACAACCTCGCGGAGAGCCACGAATTTGTGCATTTAGCAATAATATCTTTGAATGGGGAAAAACTTTTCCTGGTGGTTGTCCTTTCGTTTCTATGGCAACGGAAATGGATGATAAACCGGGCCCGGTACGTGACTTTTTAGTTAGCACCCAAAAAGATTTCCTTTCTGTTTTAGCTAATGCCGCACAAATTGCTATAGAAGAAGGTCATTTTCGTAAAAACTTGAATACACAACAATTTGCTTATGACTTTTATTCTATTATTTTAGGCTACCACCATTTCCACCGCTTGCTTAATGACACACAAGCAAAAAGCTACTACCAAAATGCTTTTACAGCATTAATTAATAACTCTCATTAACTAAGGAGTAAATTTTATGCTTAAAACTTTTCTTTCAACAATTTCTTTAATCAAAAATAGCACGAACGTTCGTCAAATAAAACCAAAATAAAACATAAGTTTGTTCGCTCTAAGTTTCAGTTTTTGTCAAAATTTCTTCAACTTGGGCAGCTAGAGAAGCTATGAATTTATTTTTCCAAACAGCTAGGCATAAACGACCTGAAAGAGAAAGCAAATTGTTGTTGAAAGCAGCAGAAAAATTTACTTTTAATTGGCAAGGAAAAGACTTAGTAGCTTGGGCTTGGGGAGTTAGACCAACTATTTTGCTAGTTCATGGTTGGAATGGCAGAGGTGCGCAACTAGGCTCATTTATAAATCCATTAGTTTCAGCAGGTTATCGAGTAATAGCTTATGATGCACCTGGTCATGGGGATTCTGATGGCAAACATGCTTCCTTAGTTGACTTAAGCGAAAGTCTTAGTGCTTTAATAGACAAACTAGGCTCAATTGCTGGAGTTATTGCACATTCTTTAGGAACTGCTGCAACTACACTAGCTTTAACTCAAAGCAAAAAAATCCCTTGGGTAGTTTATATTGCTCCGCCACTGCAACCTCGTGATTATGTCCATAAATTTGCTAAATTCTTAAAAGCCTCACCAGAAACAACTAGCCTAATGATGGCATTAATGACTGTGAATTTTCGCCGAAGTTGGGAAAGTTTAGACATTCCTGAGCTAGTTAAATCTTTACAAACACCTCTTTTAGTTATTCATGATGAAGAAGATAAAGATGTCCCCTATTTTGAAGGAGCAACATTAGTTAAAGCTTGGCCTAAAGCAAAACTTATAACAACTAAAGGCTTAGGACATCGCCGCATTTTACACCAAAGCGAAGTAATTAATCAGGTATTAGAGTTTATTCAAAACCAACCTATTGAATTAGCTGAAGTAGTAGAAATTAATCAATATAGCTTAAAAAACAAAATCTTAGCTAAAAAATGTAGCCAAGAAACTTGTAACAACTTGGTTTTAGAGACTTTAGATAAAACAGGTCGTCAATGTTCCGCTTGTCTTATGGACAAAGAACTTTTTAATCCCAGCCTACGCTGGGCATAACAAATAACCAATTAAATCAATTAATGCTGTGTTAGAAAAAAAATAGGAGAGATTATGAAAAAATTTGCTAATTTATTTTTAGTTGCTATGTTTTTTATTTTCCAATCAATTAGCTTTTGCTGGTGGAAAAGGTAAAAAGTTGAATTTCCTCGTGATGTAGTAATTAATGGTACTGAAGTAAAAAAAGGAAAGTATAATGTTGAATTTGATGAAAAACCAATGAAGTAATGATTTGGCAAGGTGATAAGCTAATTGCTAAATCTAATGCTAAGAAAAATACTCATCAAACCAATCGTAAAAATATTGTCACCGAAATATTAATAGTTAAGCAGGGAGAAAAAGTTTTCTAAAAAAGATTATCTTTAGCGGGCGAACAGGAAGATATTTTACTTGATATGCAAAATCTAAGTGTGTCTCCTCAGTAAATAAAATAAATAGGGTGAAATTAATTGAAAAAGGTTTATAGCAATTGCTATAAACCTTTTATTATCTTTAGCTTGCTGTCGCAAAACTATTTAATGCAGCAATTAAATTTGTTTGCTCTTTTTGGTTAACTATTGCTATTTCTGCTCTTACTTGTGTAATTTGACTTAATACTTTTGTAGGCTCTATTTCTGGTTTGCTACCTACTTTTTCTACAATTATACGCAGTTTATTAGCAAGTTCTACTAGTCGGCTATCTTGAGCAGTATTTGCTATTTTAGTAAGCTCCTCTACAGGATCTAAAATACTTCGTTTAGCAGGACGGTTGTCTTCAGCTTGTTTACGGGCTTTTTCTTCTGTTTCAGAAGATCTTTGTTGGTTAAGTTGGGCATTTCTCATTGAATCAATCATTGCAGCAAATTGGACTAAAATGCTATCAAAGTAACGTGCTGTACCTTCAAGAGCGCGATTTTGTTGGCGCAGTTTTGCTTCATCAGCTAAATTTTGCTCTTTAAATTCACTTTCTTTAGTGCGATTACTGCCAGAGAGATTTGCTTCTTTAGCATCATTTGCTGTAGCAAGAGACTCTTCAGCTTTACGGTTTTTCTCAGCTAAGGCAGCTTCTAGGGCTTGATTTTTCTGTGTAAGTGCTGTTTCAGCACCCCTATCTTTTTTAGCAAGTTCAGCTTCTTCTTTAGCATGTGAAGCTTTTAAGGTAGCTTCAGCAGCGCGATTAGCTGCGGCAAAAGCACTTTCAGCTAAAGCATTAGCTTGTTTTAAGGCTGCTAGTTTTGCTTGATCATTAGCAGCAAGTTCGGCTTCTGCTAGGTCATTAGTTGCCCTTAGTTGCGCTTCAGCAGCCGTATCTAAATCTATTTCGGCAGCTTCAGCCTGTTTATTAGCATTAATAAATTTAGTTTCATTTTCTAAATTTACTTGGCGAAAATCCATTTCAGCTTTTAGATCTCGTGATAAAAGGTCGGCTTCCATCTGTCTATTGGCAACACTAAAGCTTGCTTCTTCTTCCTGATGTTTAGCAATTAATAAAGCTTGTTTTTCAGGGTCGGTTTCCGCTTCTTCTAATGCGCGATTACCAATAGCAAGTTCGGCTTCTGCTGCAAGATTTTGCGCACCCACTACATCACGAGCAGCTTTATTAGCCTGACTAAGGTCGGCTTCTGCTTTGCGATTGGTGGTTGAGAGTGTGCTTTCAGCTAAGCGATTTTGTTCTGCATGTGCTTGTTGTTTGGCTAAATTAGCTGCCTTAAGTGCTGTCTCATCTTGTGAATGTCGGGCTTGCATAGCTGCTTCTTTAGCCATGTCTGCTAACATTTCTGCATCTTCAGCAGCACGATTACGATTAGCTAAATCTGTTTCAGCTTTCATATTGCCAGCTAAAAAGTTTTGTTGTTCACTCTTATGTTGGGCAGCTAGGGCAGCTTCTTTCTTTAAGTTCTCTGCTTTTAATAAATCTGCTGCTGCCGAATTAGTTTTTCTTAGTTCTGCTTCTGCTGCACGATTAGCAGCAGCAAAGGCAGCTTCTTCTTTTTGATGTTGATTTTTTAAGCTAGCTTCCGCAGCTTGATGTTCTAAAACCATATCCATTTCTGCTTTACGGTTTGCTGCTGCGTGACGAGCTTCTTTCTCTAAATTTGCTTGTAAAAGGCGTGCTTGGTTAGCTGGATTGACATTTGCTTGAGTGCTAGCAGCCGTTGGAGCAGAATTTACTACTTCTATAGACTCGGAAACACCTTGGCTAGAACTGCTAGGAGTGCCACTGATAACTGTATGTCCACCTGTATCAGAGATTAGTTGATTTTTTACCAAATTAGCAAAAATTGTGTTTTCACCTGTACTAGAATCATTGCGAGAAAAAAATTCTTGCACTATTTCTTTTGCTGTTTCTTCTGATCCAGCGACTAATTTTTCCTTGGAAACTAGTTCTGCTTGGATAAGACTTTGTGCAATTTCTAGGTTGTCTATATCTGATAAACTATAGTTAGTATTGATGTTATTGTTAATACTGTTATTTTTAATATCTCCCATTATCCAAGCCTCCAAATTTTATAATGCTAACCCATTATCGGGTTTAAGATAGATGTGTTGCTAGCAAGAAACTAGGAAAAATTTGCTTACTAGGAAAAATATACCTAGTTTTATTTAAATGATCGAGTATTTTTTACATAGTCCAACCTTTTTTCCTAAGTTAAAGATATAAGTCAACCTTTTGTAGATTAAATGGCCTACCTATAAGCTTAATGTTTACTTACAGATGGAAAAAGTACAGACGTTCATTAAAATTTTTGTCCATAGTGGCATATAGCTTGCAATAAGGGAAGGTGGGGCAAGAGATAATTAGCGATAGAGATGTCGCTATGGTCTCTAAGCGGTTATAGTGGTGAGGACTGTAATCGCGATTGGTTTTAGCACTGTGGTTATCTCCCACAACCACAGTGCTATTCTTTTGTTTAAAATAAAGTTCTTCTATACCACTAAATAAATCCTAATCAATTTAACTTCCAAAAAACTTTACAAATCTAACATTCTTACCAACCTTTAGGAAATTTAACTGCATTCATACGCCGCAAAATTAATTGCTGTCGTTTTGCTACTCGTTTTGGGTTCTTTGATGGGTTATAAACTGTCCTAGGATTGGGATCATTGCTGTTAAGTAAGCAGCTTCACTAACAGAGACTTGGCTAATTGATTTACCAAAATATTTTTGTGCCGCAGCTTCAGCACCAAAAACACCATCGCCCCACTCAATAACATTTAAGTAAACTTCTAATATTCGCTTTTTTCCTAAATTTTTCTCTAAATAATAAGTAATAGCAGCTTCTTTAACTTTACGTAGTGGATTTTTTGATTCAGATAAATAAAGATTTTTAGCTAGTTGTTGAGTAATGGTTGAAGCACCACGAACAAACGCACCTTCTTCCCAATCTTTTCCAAAGCTTTTTTGAATTTCAACTGTATCAAAGCCATTATGTTGAAAAAATCTAGCATCTTCTCCAGCTAAAACACCTCTAAGCAAATTTGGTGAGATCTGATCTATAGGTTGCCAGCTTTGTTTTATTTCAAAGCTCTGCCCTCTCTGATAGCTTCTCTTTGTCTAGCCTGCATTAAAGCTGTAGTTGTTGTATTAGCAGCTTTAAGCTCTTTTCCTGTAGGTAGTAAAATAAACTCTAGCCCTAAATAACCAAACCCTAGTAGGAATAAAACTAGAAAAATCCGTTTAAAAGACCAACCATTAGCTTTTTTCTGTTTACGAATGGGTTTAGAAGCATTAACCTTCTTTGACATCATTTAATTAATCTCATTTAATTTATTTAAGAATATTTCAATATAAATAAAGCAGTAAAACTAAATATTAGCTTTAGGCAAAGAGATGAAACAACTATTTTTACTCAAAACCCTGCTACTTATCCTAATTCTTACTAGTTTGCTTGCCTGTGAGAAAAAAAACGACCAACCAACAACTGATAATAAAATCAAAATTGGAGTTTATTATCCTCTAACAGGTGAAATTGCTACTTTTGGTCAATTTGGAAAAAAAGGTGTAGAAATGGCCGTTGACGAGATTAACAAATCTGGTGGGTTGTTAGGTCGTCAAGTAGAAGCAATTTATGAAGATACTCGTGGACTACAAACAAGATTCAAGTATTGCAGTACAAAACTTATTGATAAAGATAAAGTTATAGGTGTACTTGGTGAATCTGCTTCTACAAATTCAATCGCTGGCGGACAGGTTTGTCAAGAAAAGAAAATTCCAATGATTACACCATCTTCAACAAACCCACAAGTTACACAAATTGGAGATTATATTTTCCGAATTTGCTTTTTAGATGATTTTCAAGGCGAAGTAATGGCTAGATTTGCCTTTAACAGCTTAAAAGCTAAACGTATTGCTATACTTTATGATAATGGTAGCGATTATAGCCTTGGGTTAGAACAATTTTTCAGTGAAACACTTAAGAAATTAGGTGGAGAAATTATTGCTAAGGAAGCTTACCAAAAACAAGATGTAGACTTTAGCTCACAATTAACTAAAATTAAAGGCTTAAATCCAGACGCAATCTATGTTCCAGGCTACTACACTCAAGTTGGTCAAATTGCGCAACAAGCACGTAAATTAGGCTTAAACATACCATTACTTGGGGCTGATGGTTGGGATTCCCCTTCTCTTTTAGAAATAGGGAAAGAAGCTCTTAATGGTTGTTATTTTCAAACCATTATAATGTTGAAGATCCTGATCCAATGGTAAAAAGCTTTGTTCAGACTTTTGTAGATAGATATAAAACAACTCCTGACACAACAGCAGGATTAGCCTATGATGCAACACATATTATGTTTGCTGCTATTAAAAAGGCAAACTCAACTGATCCTAAAGCAATTCGTGATGCTATTGCTGAAATAAAGAATTTTTCTGGGATTACAGGTAAAATTACTATTAGTCCTACTCGAGACGCAATAAAACCAGCAGTAATTGTAGGGATTGAAAATGGAAAATATATTGTAAAGAAAAAATATCCCCTGTTAGCTAAATTTCTTATTGAAAATGATAGAAATAAAGCAGTATTTACCAGTAAAAACGCCTATTTGGGTTGACAGGAGTAGCAATATCTTATATCAATTTTCGGTTACACTACCCAAAAACATCAGTATTAATATCAGTTAATTTTCAGCAGTAAAACAAGTAGAATCCCTACTTTTTAAGTAATTAAACTTTCACTATGGAGGCGGTACTTTTAATATTCTTTTTAAGAACACCAAATTTTTTTAAGTACCGAAAAAATTTTTAATGAAATCAAGAACTTTTCTAAAAACTCTTTTATCTTCACTATTTATCTTAATTATTTTTGCAACTTTTATTGCTTGTGAGAAAAAAGACGAAGCAAATAACAATACCGGCAATAATACAAATACTTCTAACACAATCAAAATAGGTCAATATGGCTCATTAACAGGCGATAAAGCAACATTTGGACAATCTACCAAAAAAGGTATTGACCTAGCCCTAGATGAAGCAAATAAGTCAGGTGGTTTGCTTGGCAAACAAATTGAAATGATTATTGAAGATAATCGAGGCTTACAACAAGAAGCAACTACTGTAGTACAAAAACTAATTGATAAAGACAAGGTTATAGCTGTTTTGGGTGAAGTAGCATCTACAAACTCAATTGCTGGTGGGCAAGTTTGCCAAGAAAAGAAAATTCCAATGGTTTCGCCATCTTCGACAAACCCACAAGTTACCCAGGTAGGAGACTATATTTTCCGAGTTTGCTTTTTGGATGATTTTCAAGGCGAAGTAATGGCTAAATTTGCTGCCAATACATTAAAAGTCAAAAAAGTAGCTATTTTGCATGACAACGGTAGCGACTATAGCAAAGGTCTTTCACAGTTTTTTGCTGAAACTTTTAAGAAATTAGGTGGCGAAATTTTAGTTGATGAAGCTTACCAAGCCGCAGATTCTGACTTTAGCGCGCAATTAACTAAAATTAAAGGCTTAAATCCTGAAGCTATTTATGTTCCTGGATACTATACTCAAGTAGGACAGATTGCCCAACAAGCCCGCAAAACAGGTATTACTGTACCGCTAATGGGTGGAGATGGTTGGGATTCACAAACTCTTTTTGATATTGGAAAAGATGCTCTAAATGGCTGTTTTATTTCTAACCACTACACCATAGAAGATCCAGATCCAAATGTACAAAGTTTTATTACAAACTTTAAGGCAAAGTTTAATGAAACTCCTGATGCTTTAGCAGCCCTAGCCTATGATGCAGCTAGAATTTTATTTGACGCAATCAAACGAGCAAACTCTACAGATCCTAAAGCAATTCGTGATGCACTAGCACAAACTAAAGAATTCAAAGCTGTTACTGGCGTTATTACAATTAGTCCAACTCGTGATGCTGTAAAATCTGCTGTAGTTTTAGAAATACAAAATGGTAAATATAAATACAGAGAAACTATTAAACCTGATGCTGCTCCAGCACAAAGTGCAGCAGTGACAACCAAGTAATATATTTTAAGGAAATTCTTAAGGGGGAGCATGGAACTTTTCCTACAACAACTAATAAATGGGATTGTTCAAGGGAGCATCTATGCTCTCATTGCCTTGGGCTATACAATGGTTTATGGTGTGCTACGTCTTATCAACTTTGCTCATGGTGACGTTTTTATGGTTGGAGCATTTGTTGGTTTTTATACAGCCGCCGCTTTTAAGATCTCAGAGCCTAGCCTAGGGGCATTGTTTCTAGTTATGACCTCAGCTATGTGTGCTGCGGCAATACTAGGAATACTAATAGAAAGATTTGCTTATCGTCCGGTAAGAAAATTTTCTAGATTAACTTCTTTAATTACTGCAATTGGTGTTTCTTTACTTTTAGAATATTTAGCTCAATTTTTCTTTGGTGCTACACCAAAAAGCTTTCCTACAGTGTTAGAAATAAAAAATATCAATATCACTAGTAATGTTACTATAAGCAATGACTCTGTTTTAATCATTGTTGTTTCAATATTACTAATGTTAGTACTTAATATTATTGTTTTTAAGACCAAGCTAGGTAAAGCAATGAGAGCAGTATCTTTTAATTTAGATGTAGCTAAGTTAATGGGTATTAATACAGATTTTGTAATTTCTTTTACATTTGCGTTAGGTTCAGCTTTAGCTGCTGCGGCAGGAATACTTTATTCTGTCCATTTTACTAAAATAGATCCATTAATGGGACTCTTAACAGGCTTAAAAGCTTTTGTGGCAGCAGTTTTAGGTGGAATTGGTAATATTACTGGTGCTGTACTTGGAGGCTTATTACTAGGAATTGCAGAAATAATGGTAAGTGCTTATATTTCATCAAGTTACAAAGATGTATTTGCATTTATGATTCTAATCTTAGTTTTAATTGTAAAACCAGCCGGATTGCTTGGCTCGGCGGCACAAGAGAAAGTATAGGAGAAGTTTTGTGGCTACGCTGTTGAGAATTTTTGGTTGGCTTGGAGCATCAATTTTAATTGTTACTATTTTAGAGTCTATTCTTAAAACTCTAAAAAATTATCAAATAATGGGGTCAGATATCATTACTGATTATGGCTTAAACATTATTTGCTTAATGGGAATTAGTATTTCCCTAGCTGTTAGTTTACAGCTAATCAATGGCTATACAGGTCAGTTTTCTTTAGGCCATGCGGGGTTTATGGCTATTGGTGGTTATGTTTCTGCTTTTACTACTAAAAGTTTATTAGCAGGCTCAGGCGATGAACGAGGCTTTATTAGCACTCTAATAATTTATGTTATTGCTTTAAGCATAGGTGCTTTTGCTAGTGCTATGGCAGGTCTTTTAGTTGGTATTCCTTCGCTACGCCTTAAGGGTGATTACCTAGCAATAGTAACTTTAGGGTTTGGCGAAATTATCCGTTTAGTAATTGAAAATATTGAAACCGTAGGCGGCCCACGAGGTTATATTGGGATTCCAAAATTCCCTAATTGGCAATGGCTATCTACAAGTGCTTTTTCTGGAACATTTTCCAGTATGTCATGGATTTTTCTTTTTGCTATTTTGACCGTTATTGTAGTTCATAATATTGTTAAATCTAGTTTTGGACGTTCTTTAATTGCTATTCGTGAAAATGAAATTGCTGCTGAAGCAATGGGAATTGACACAGCATTTTATAAAGTATCTGCCTTTACTATTAGCGCGGCTTTAGCTGGTTTTGCTGGCGGTCTTTATGCTCATCTTTATGGTCAGCTAGTTCCTACAACATTTAATTTTGTTCGTTCAGTAGAAATAATTATTATGATTGTTTTTGGTGGTATGGGTTCAATTACTGGGGCGATTCTTGGAGCAGTTGTTTTAACAGGTCTTCCTGAATGGTTGCGTCTTATGGCTGGACTACGAGCCGACTGGATGCCGCAGTGGATGATAAAAACATTTACCTATTTACCAGAATTAAGAATGATTATCTATTCATCCTTACTAATTATTACTATGTTAGTACGTCCACAAGGAATATTAGGACAATATGAGTTTTCTTTATCTCGGTTGCTAAAGAAAAATAAAACTACCAAAACTAACTCAGAGGAGAAAAAAGCTTAACCTTATGAGTGGAAAAGAAATCTTAGAAACCAATAATTGTACAATTCGTTTTGGCGGTCTTACAGCAGTTAATGAGCTTAATCTAGCAATTAGAGAAAGTGAAATATTTGGTCTAATCGGCCCAAATGGAGCAGGAAAAACAACTATTTTTAATTTGCTAACAGGTGTTTATGCTCCTACTTCTGGAATAATAAAATTTTTAAGCAAAAGGGTAGATGGTTCAAAACCCTGTCAAATTGCAGCAATGGGAATGTCTCGAACTTTTCAAAATATTCGTCTTTTTGCCAGTATGACAGTGCTAGAAAATGTAATGACTGCCTACCATGTTAGAACTAAGCAAAATATGGTTGATGCAATATTTCGCTCTAGCAGACATCAAGCAGATGAAAAACAACAAAGAGATTTTAGTTTAGAGCTATTAAGTATTTTTAATTTAGCACAATTTGCAGACGAACAAGCTACTAGCCTTCCCTATGGTAATCAACGCCGTTTAGAAATTGCCCGCGCCCTAGCTACTAATCCTAAATTATTGCTACTAGACGAACCAGCAGCAGGAATGAATCCTCAAGAATCTGTTGAATTAATGCACTTAATAGGCTCTATTCGAGAAAGGTTTAACCTTACAGTTGTACTTGTAGAGCATAATATGAAAGTAGTAATGGGGATTTGCGAAAGAATCCAAGTTATAGAATATGGTAAAAGCATTGCGTTAGGAACTCCTCAAGAAGTTAAAAATGATCCCAAAGTTATAGAAGCTTACCTAGGAGGAGGTTAATTATGTTACAACTAGAAGATTTGCATGTTTCCTATGGTGCAATTAAAGCATTAAAAGGAATTTCTATTAAAGTTGAACAAGGCGAAGTTGTCACCTTGATTGGTGCTAATGGTGCAGGTAAAACTACTACACTACGCACAATTACAGGGCTTTTAACTCCTAAACAAGGAAGAGTGGTTTTTGAAGGTAAAGATATAGGTGGCACACCTACACACAAGGTAGTAGCACAAGGAATTTGTATGTCCCCTGAAGGACGAGGAGTTTTTGCTAATTTATCTGTAGAAGAAAACCTAGAGTTAGGTGCTTATTTAGCTAATGATGCTGCAAGAATCAAATCAGACCTTGAAAAGGTTTTTGTCCTCTTTCCTAGACTTAAAGAACGTCTAAAACAAATATCTGGAACGCTTTCAGGTGGTGAGCAACAAATGGTAGCAATTGGTCGGGCTATGATGGCACGACCTAGGTTATTACTACTAGATGAACCTTCTTTGGGTTTAGCCCCATTAGTTGTAAAAGCTATTTTTCAAGCCATAGATGAGATCAATAAAGCAGGGACAACAGTTTTATTAGTAGAACAAAATGCACACACAGCATTAAAACATTCTCATCGTGCTTATGTTCTTGAAACAGGCACTATTGTATTAGAAGGAAGTTCCCAAGAATTAGCAGCAGATAAACGAGTTCGTGAAGCCTACTTGGGAGAATAGATAAATTATTCTCTACTAGTTTAACTATCAAAGTAATAATTACTATTAATCTAGTAAGTTTCCTAGTAAACAAAGGAAACTTGCTGCGTTAGTAACTATGTTATTTACTTTTCCTATAGTAGACTGTCGTCTTTTAAGTAAATGGATACTACCAACATGTTAAATCTGGTAGCCGAACTTATCTAAATCGACCTTAAAATTCAATAAAAAACTGCATGGAGAATAGTTATAACAGTATGTACAATGCTACTTACTCAAGATTTTGTCATATGATTAACTCATTGAAAAATAAACAATTAACATCCCAACTAATAGGTATTCTTGCTATTATGTTGGTGATATTGCTTGCCCCAAATACAACTTGGGCAAGTGAAGCAAATATTGTCTTACCAGACCTAAATAAAGATGTTGGAGGAATGCCTGGTAAAACTCTACTTTATGGTGGTCTACTGGTATCTTTTCTAGGCATGGGTTTTGGATTATTGCACCTGATCCCATTAAAAAATCTTCCTGTACACAAGTCCATGGCTGATATTTCTGATCTAATTTGGGAAACCTGTAAAACATATCTGGTTACTCAAGTACGTTTTATTTTAATTCTAGAAGTTTGTATTGGCGCAGTAATGGTTTACTACTTTGCAGTATTACAACATTTTGAAATACCAAGAGTAGTTATCATTATGTTATGGAGTTTAATAGGAATTCTTGGTAGTTGTGGAGTAGCCTGGTTTGGTATTAGAGTAAATACATATGCTAATTCCCGTGCTGCTTTTGGCTCACTACAAGGTAAACCTTGGCCTACTTATGATGTTCCTCTAAAAGCTGGTATGAGTATTGGTATGTTACTCATTAGTGTTGAGTTATTACTAATGCTTATCATTCTACTTTTTATTGATCCTAAAAATGCTGGTGCTTGTTTTATTGGTTTTGCAGTTGGTGAATCTCTAGGTGCATCTGCTTTACGTATTGCAGGCGGTATTTTTACTAAAATTGCTGATATCGGCTCTGATTTGATGAAAATTGTATTTAACATCAAAGAAGATGATGCTCGTAACCCTGGTGTAATTGCAGACTGTACAGGTGACAATGCTGGTGATTCAGTCGGCCCATCTGCTGATGGTTTTGAAACTTATGGTGTTACAGGTGTAGCATTAATTACCTTTATCTTACTTGCTGTTAACCAAAAAACTGCTGGTGCAAATTACGAACTAATTCAAGTTCAATTATTAGTTTGGATCTTTGTAATGCGTATCCTAATGGTTTTAACCTCAGTAGTTTCTTATTTTATAAACCAAATTATTGCTAAAGCTAAATATGGTAATGCAGACAAGATGAATTTTGAAGCACCTTTAACTTCATTAGTATGGCTGACTTCCTTACTTTCAGTTGGCGTTACTTATGCAGCATCTTTCTTTTTAGTCAAAGACTTAGGTGATGGTTCTCTTTGGTGGAAACTTTCAACTATCATTTCTTGTGGTACTTTAGCTGGAGCTATTATCCCAGAATTGACAAAAATATTTACTTCTACAGATAGCGCACACGTTCGAGAAGTCGTAACTTCTTCTAAAGAAGGTGGAGCATCTCTTAACGTATTAAGCGGTCTAGTAGCAGGTAACTTTAGCGGTTATTGGATGGGCATGGTTATTATGTTACTAATGGGATTATCCTACTGGGTTAGTCTTGCTGGATTAGATACACTTATGGCTGCTCCTGCTGTATTTGCTTTTGGTTTAGTTGCATTTGGATTCTTGGGAATGGGGCCTGTCACAATTGCTGTAGATAGTTATGGCCCAGTAACAGATAATGCTCAATCTGTCTATGAACTCTCTTTAATTGAAAATATTCCAAACATTAAAGAAGAAATTAAGAAACAATTTGGATTTGAACCAAATTTTGATAAAGCTAAACATTTCCTTGAAGAAAATGATGGTGCTGGCAATACCTTTAAGGCTACTGCTAAACCTGTATTAATTGGTACTGCTGTAGTAGGTGCTACTACTATGATTTTCTCCATTATACAAATCCTTAAAGATAGTTTTGGTGATGCCCAAGCAATTGAACGTTTAGCTTTGGTTAATCCAATGGTACTACTTGGATTAATTACAGGCGGAGCAGTTATTTATTGGTTTACTGGTGCATCAATGCAAGCTGTTACTACTGGAGCTTATCAAGCAGTAGAATTCATTAAGAAAAATATTAAGCTAGAAGGTGTAGACAAAGCTTCTGTTACTGATAGCAAAAAGGTAGTAGAAATTTGTACACAGTATGCACAAAAAGGTATGTTTAATATCTTTTTAACTGTATTTTTTAGCACTTTGGCTTTTGCATGTTTTGAGCCTTTCTTCTTTATTGGCTATTTAATTTCAATTGCTATTTTTGGTCTTTACCAAGCAGTATTTATGGCTAACGCTGGTGGTGCTTGGGATAATGCTAAGAAAGTAGTAGAAGTAGAATTAAAACAAAAAGGTACACCTTTACATGCTGCTACTGTAGTAGGTGATACAGTAGGCGATCCTTTTAAGGATACATCTTCAGTAGCTATGAACCCAGTAATTAAATTTACTACCCTTTTTGGTTTATTAGCTGTTGAATTAGCTGTTGAAATGACTAAAGCAGATCAAGGAACCCTTTTAAGAGGTCTAGCTATAGGGTTTTTCTTAGCTTCTTTATTTTTCGTTTGGAGATCTTTCTATAGTATGCGTATTAATTCAGCAGCTTAGAACTAAGATCATAAGTTTATTAGTTAAATTGGCATTTACTAAAATTAGTGGGTGCCAATTTTTCTATTTAAGCACAACCTAAAACAGGAATTTAAGCTCTAAAGGGTTGCAAGATACTCTTTTTATTTCATTCTTAGATTTGTTCTACCTATAAAACAACGCCAATTTGATTTTGGAGGCCAACCCCAATTGATTGAAAAAATACGTGCTTGGACACGAAAAATTTATCTAAGATCTCAAGAATGGGGAAAATCGCCTAATTGTATTAGAGATTTAACAGTTTTAGCTTTTATAAGTTGTACAATAATACCAATTCCAGTAGAAGCACTTTTAATTGCTATTATTGCCGCAGCACCACGTCGCTGGCTTAGAGCAGCTTTAGCAATAACTATTGGCTCAATTCTAG
Source organism: Blastocatellia bacterium (assembly GCA_016713405.1). Taxonomy (NCBI): domain Bacteria; kingdom Pseudomonadati; phylum Acidobacteriota; class Blastocatellia; species Blastocatellia bacterium. Next base: position 406,168 of record JADJPF010000001.1, on the reverse strand, counting down.
GTGCATTGATTTGCTACTTAGCCGGTAATTTACTATTAGGTAAAGCCATTTATCTTTTACAATATATTGCTCCAGCAAATAATTGGGAAGAAGTTAAAAATTCTGTTAGCAAAGAAGGTATAGTCTATATAGCTATAGCTTCTTTTACACCAGGCCTCTTTCGTGTTGGAATGGTAGCGGCTGGAGTTTTAAGCTATAACATACTGTTTTTTGTTATAGGCGTTTCTATTGGTAGAGCAATAAGATTTTTCCTAGAATCCGCACTATTACGTATTTTTGGAAATAAATTAAGCGTAGTATTAGAAAAATATTTTGAGCTAATATCACTAGTAACTGGCACCCTAGGATTAGTAGTGTTAGTAATAATGAGGCTAACACAATAGTAAGTCGTCGGAAAAACTAGGGATAATAGCTAAAAGTCTTACCAAACTTAAGCAACAAATAAGGGTAAAAAAACATCTCTAGCAATGGTTGTTTTAGCAATTTTATTATTAAAAATTTGCTAAGCTAAAGTGATTGTTACTTTGGAAAATTAGCTAAATATTTATGAATCAAAGTTTTCAAACTAAAGCTTTAGTGTGCTAGAATGTGGAAGCAATTAGCAAAATTATTAAATTTTATATTCCATAAAATTTTAACCAACTAGTTATTTACCAAACTATAAACTTTAGCAAGTGTTGTCACTTGATGGATTGTTAAATATTTGCGGAGAAAAATATGAAACAAGAAATCTTTACATTTATTGAAAATGAATCCGTGTTTGTTAGATTCAAGCGAGTAGTTACTGAATCGTTACAAGAATTCAAAAAAGATCCTAAAAAATTTATTCAGGATACTTTCCGCGGCGATCCTTCAATGGCTAAACATCGTCGTTACTTGCGTGTTGGTATAGCTGGTTCAGTATTCTTTTGGATGCTGGGTATGATCATTTATATTGGTATTTATTACTGGAAACCACCTGAAATAGCTAAAGAAGAAGATCAATTACAAAAAATTGTTGATCTAACACCTCTTAAAGCACCTGAACTTCTGCCCGCACCAAAAGCAGCAGAACGTGCTGGTGGTGGTGGCGGCGGTGGTCGTCGTGAAATGACTCCACCATCAAAAGGAAAACCACCCAAAGCTTCTTTAGAGCAACCACAAATTGTTGCTCCAACAACAAAACCACCTGAAATTAAAAACCCCTCCCTTCCTGTTGTGCCAGTTATTCAAGTACAACCTGAATTAGTAGCTAAAAACAATGATATTAATATCCCTACAGGGGTTGTTACTGGTGTACCCGGGCCTCCATCAGATGGCCCTGGTTCAGGTAGCGGCATTGGAACTGGTAAAGGTGGTGGTGTAGGTTCAGGAGATGGAACGGGTTTAGGCCCTGGTCGTGGCTACAATACTGGCGGCGGCAATCCAAATATTGGTGGTGGTGATGGCATTTATAGTGCTGGTGCTAGTGGAATTAAACAACCTCAAATTCTTTCTAAACAAAAACCTAAATATACAGAAGACGCTCGACGCGATAAGATTCAAGGTGTAGTAGTTCTTTCAGCAGTTTTTCGTAGAGATGGCACTATTACTGATGTTAAAGTTGTTCGCGGTCTTGGTTATGGTTTAGATGAAGAAGCAATTAAGGCAGCCTACTTAATTAAGTTTGTTCCAGGATCAAAAGATGGACAAGCTGTTAATGTTCGCGCCCGTTTAGAGTTTACATTTAGCTTGTTATAAAACTAACATTTTCAAGCTCTTAAAATGCCCCTCCCTAGGGGCATTTTTATTTATAGGCTATTTTTATGACAGAAAAATTTTCTATTCAAGAATATGTTCGTTGGAGCGATGTTGATTATGCAGGACTAATTTGCTATGGAGCATATTTGCGCTTTTTTGAAATGGCAGAAACAGAGCTATTTCGTGCTGTTGGACTTCCCTACGGAAAAGTATTTGAAGATTATGACTTATGGCTACCTCGTGTCCAACTACACTCTGAATTTCATCACCCTGCTCTACTTGACGATTTGCTAACCGTTTCTGCTTTTATCGGACGTATAGGAAATAAATCCTTAACCTTAAACTTTGAGGTTTATAGAGCTAAAGATGAAATACTACTAGCTGAGGGCCGTTTTATTATGGTAGCTGTTAGCCGCAAAGATTTTAAGTCTATGGCACTTCCACAAGGTTTAATAGAGAAACTAGCTCGCTTTAGCTGTTGAAATAAATCTATTTGGGCTAAAGGGCAAAAGAAGTTCATCTGTTTTTCCTGTAAAGATTAGTTTAGAAATTAGCTCTATAGTAATAGGAGCTAGCAAAATTCCATTACGATAGTGGCCGGTAGCAAAAACAAATCCTGGTAATTGACTATGCTCTCCTAAAATCGGCAGTAAATCTATGCTAGCAGGCCTTAATCCTGCCCAAGCAGAAACCAAACTAGCATTAGCAAGTTCAGGAATAATTGTTTTTGCTTCTGTAGATAAATTTTCTAAACCATTGATAGTAACACTTTTATCATAACCTACATGCTCGGTTGTACTACCAATAATAATTGTCCCATCAAAGCGAGGAACTAAATAAATATGTTTTGAATGTAGAGTATAGCTTAATGTTTTAGGACTCGCCTTTACTGCTAGCATTTGTCCACGAACAGGTTTTATTTCTGGCAGTATATGTTTAGGAAAATTAGGTAAGCTAAATAAGCTGGCCCAACTACCAGCAGCATTTATTATTTTGCTAGCTAAGTGGCGTTCACCATTAGCAATTATTCCTACAGCTTTGTTTTGCTCTACTATTATTTCTGTGACTTGGCTACCAAGATGAAAGTTTACTCCAGCTATTTGAGCCTGTTTTACTATACTTTCTGATAATTTACGGTTATCTACTTGGTGTTCATCTGGCAAGTAATAGCCTGTAAGAACTTTAGAAGAAATACTTGGTATAAACTCTTTTACTTCATTTGAGGTTAGTTTTCTTAAATTTAGCCCCGCAGATGCTTGCCAATTAAGCTTTTTTTCTAGCTCTTGTGCTGAAAGCTGGTCAAAAGCTAATTGTAAAGAACCTTCTGAACGGTGACAAGGGTCTAATCTTGTTTGCTCATAAAGTTTTTTAGTGAACTCTGGATAAATAGCTAAGCTTTTTTGACAAAGTAAAAATAATGGTGTAATAGCTGTTAGTTCAGATTGAGGAGCAAGCATTCCAGCCGCAGCCCAGGAAGCTTCTTTAATTAACTCTCCTCGTTCAAACAAATTTACCTTTAGCCCGCTGCTAGCTTGTTGTGCAGCAATACCACACCCTATTAAACCACCACCAATAACAATAATATCTGAATACATTAAATTTTAGTCTCTTAAATTTTCTTGGTTGAAGCCTTTAAGTCTACGAAAATTAGCCTTTTTGTAAAAGTATGATTGCCAATAAATAAATTAATTTTTCCTGTTTTAATAATTTATATTAAATTACTATATTTCTACTTTAACTTTACACCTCTTTTACGTTTTCGCTACTACCTCTAATTACTATATCTTGCTATAATTTGGTAAAATTAATTGTTAGGTAGTAAATAAGCATGAAGTATTTAATAATCATCCTTTTACTAATCTTAAGTCTTTCAACAGGGTGTAATTCACTTAATAAAATCAGCGAACCGGAAATGCTTTTTAGTTCTATTACACTATCACCCCAAACTTATATTTATGAACGTCCTGTTGCGAGAAGTGAAAGAATAGACACATTAAAAGAAGGCGTTTCAATAGAAATTCTTCAAGATCCAAAAAACCGTTGGCTTAAAGTGCGCGTTCCTTCGGGCAAAATTGGTTGGGTAGAGTCCCGCGATATTTTACGTCGTGAGTACTTAGAAGAATGGATGCAACTGAAAAAACGTGTTGAAACGCGAGAATTACAAATGAAAGCTGATACTTTGGATGATGCTAATCTAAGATTGCGTCCGGGTCGTGATACAGTCAAGGTCTATAAGATTTTTGGTGCTAAAACTTTAGAAGTTTATGATGTTGCGCATACAGAAAGACCTGGTTCTAAACCTGTTGAAACTATCAACATAACAGATCCAAAATTAAAACAAATCGATCCAAAAGCTAAAAAATCAAAAAAATCAAAGAAAAATCCTAATTCTGAAATTAAATACGACACTTGGTATTTAGTTAAAACTCCTGAAAATACTGTAGGTTGGATTTATTCTGGTTTAGTAGATATTCATGTTCCAGAAGAACTTGCCTTAATGTCTGAAAATAAAGTAATTGTTTCCTGGCGTATTTTAACTAGTACAACTGATGCAACAGGAAAAGAGCATCCAATGTATTTATCAATTGAGCGCGAGCCAAATTCCAACAAAGATTTTGACCGCGTTAGGGTTCTTTATTGGAATAATAAAAAGTCTCGCTATGATTTACTTTATAACATATCTGGCATTAGTGGTATTTTTCCTATAGAAAGCACACAAGTAAATGATTTAGCTACAGCTAAACCTACTTTTAAGATTCGTTATTTAAGCCAAGATGACCCTAATGTTATTATTGTTGATGACTATGAAATAACAGGAACACAAGCTAAAAAAGTTAATAGCACTACAGAAGCTTTACAAATTCTTGCTGACGAACCTATGGAGAACTCTTAGCTAATTATTTAGCAATAGCTTTTAGAGCATCAAATAATTCTTCTTTAGTTCGCCTAGTAATAGGAATCATTTCAACGTGTTTATATCGAATAACACCTTGTTTATCAATAATAAATACTGCTCGGTTAGTTACGCCTAATAAACCACCTAGCATCATTACGCCATAAGCCTTACAAATAGCACGATTTGGATCTTCTAAGAGTGGGAAAGGAAAATTATATTTGGTTGCAAATTTTTTATGTGCTTCCATATCATTGGTGCTTACTCCCAAGACAATCGAGTCAAATTGTTGAAATCTTTCCCACCCATCCCGGTAGTCACAAAGTTGTTTAGTACAAGTTGGAGTATCATCCCCAGGGTAAAAAACTAAAACAATATTATTTTTACCTTGGAATTGGCTTAATGAATAAGTTTTTCCATCATTAGCAGACAGCGAAAATTCTGGAGCTTTCTCACCAACATTTGGCATAAGTTATTTTCCTCTCAAATAATTAAATCATTTTTCTTGTAATTTTTGCTGTTCAACAGAAACTAGATTACTAAGTTGTTCTAAAGGTAAATGCCAATTAGGGCCTTCCTTTAAGAGCATTTGACCATCGCAAATAGCAACATTAGGATTTAAGATAAAAAGCACTTTTTTATCCTTTACCATTGTGGTTAATCTTCCTAATGAAACAGTTGTGGCTTGATAAGTTTTCTCTTGTAGTTCTACCAGCAAATTAACTACTGTTTCTTCTTTATCAAATACTGGCATTAATTCTATTAACTCTCTTTTGGACATTGTTGACATTGTCCAAATATTTTTTGCTGGGCCTGTAGTAACTAAATACAAAGCAACATCTCGAATAGAGGGTTCGCTATTATATTTTTTTTTGGGTTCTCTATGCACAAGTACCATAAATATCTATCAAATACAAGTTTTGAGCCTTTATTTTTTCTTGGACTAATTTAGTTTTACTTAAGCAACGGCTATTATAACAAAGCTTAATAAAAACCATCAAACTATTAACCCTATTTTTTTATTTCAGTTACATATAGCTTATGATAGTCATCTTACTAGCACAAATATATTTAATTCGTAATTTTGCGGATGTTATAGATCGTAGTATAGAACATTTAATTTTAGTAATTATTTCTACTTTAACAGCAATTTTCCTAGGTATACCTCTTGCTATTTTATTAATAAAGTACCCAAGACTAAGTAAATTAATTCTAAGTGTTGCAAATATTGTACAAACTATTCCTAGTTTAGCTCTTTTTGGTTTTTTAATCCCAATTCCTTATTTAGGTGGAATTGGGATGCGTACAGCAATTATTTCACTAGTGCTTTATGCTTTACTACCAATAATCCATAACACAATTACAGGAATAAAAAGCATTGATCCTGCCTTAAGTGAAGCGGCTGAAGCAATGGGAATGACTTATTGGCAAAAACTTTTTCGCCTAGAACTACCTTTAGCAGCGCGAAGTATTATTGCAGGAATTAGAATTTCTGCTGTTACTGGTGTAGGTGTAGCCACTATTGCAGCGGCTATTGGGGCTGGGGGCTTAGGAGTTTATATTTTTCGTGGTGTTTCAATGGTTGACCATCAAGTCATTTTAGCTGGAGCAATTCCAGCAGCCTTACTAGCTCTTTTAGTAGATTTATTATTAGCAATAGTAGAAAAAAAAGTTACTCATCCTTAAAATTAATCTTTATAATTAGTAAAACTTTGTAGCTAAAATTATTAAACTATGCAAAATTCTGAAGATAATTTACTAGTAAAATTTTCTGCTGCTGCAACTAAGCCTACTCCAGCACAACCTCAGACTGATTCTGATAGTGAAAATATACTTGAAGCTGAAAATAATGATATAAACCAACCTGTAAGCCAAGTTGTCCCACAAATAGATCCTTTAAGTTTGCCTAAAATATGTTTTCAACATCCAGATACAGAAGGCAAATATTTTTGTCGAGTTTGTATAAATTGGCGTTGCAGTCAATGTGTAAATATTTATGGTGGGGTAGCAGTTTGTCCTAATTCAGATTCATTTTGTTTTACAGCACAACAACTAGCGGAACAACCAAAAGAAAAAGTTAACCTTTCTTACGCACAAGAACTTATTGAAGTTATTAAATTCCCTACTAGGAAATGGAAAAGCTTTTCTACTATTTGGTTAACAGTTTGGGTTTTAGCTGCAATGATGGAAACGGCTAGCGATATAGCAAATACTCCTAAAATACACTTGGTTTTAATTGGGCCCTGGGTAGGGTTTTCTGCTTCTTTTATTAGTTATTTAGTTTTAGGTAGTATTGCAACACAATATTTAATTAATCGTATCCAAGGACATGAGTCATTGAAAGTCATCAATTTTAATGATTTTACAGATAATTTTGAATGTCTTTATCTCTGGCTTGGATCAGCAATATTAAGCTTTTCTCCAATTATAATTTATATTGGCTATGAAATACTCCAAATAGTATTGGTATCATTGATAACAACTGTCTATATTGCTCCAAAAAGTCATGGGATAAAGTTTTATAGTATTTCTGCTTTGCTTAGTTGCTGGGCAATAGTTTTTTATCCTCTTTCGCTAGCTATGGCTGGACTGCAACGTTCTTTTTTAGGAACAATTAACCCATGGATGAGTATTAAAATTTGGTTAAATTTTAAGCCTTGGCTAATACCAGCATTAGCAATTTTTTTAAGTTTACATATAACAACCTTTTTACTTTTCTACTTTTTTTGGGCTAAACCTTTTGGATTAGGCATTTGCTCACTATCTCTTACTTTAAGCACAATAATTTCATTTATGAGCTTAGGTAAAGCAATAGAAAGAGGTTGCGAAAAGCAAAAAGACAAAAATAATTAACCTTTCTTGTCTTTACCAGCACCAAAGACAAGACATAGCAAAATAGTTAATGTTATAGTTTTTTCTAAATTACCAAAATTATTAAACCTAGGAGAATTAAGCATGAAACCCTTTGGTTTATCAGTAACACTATTAGCAACAATGTTAGTATATCCAATAATAACTACTAATATTCAAGCTGCCTATCAACAAGAAACTTCCACTTATCCATCAATTACAGCAGAAGAATTACTAGCAAAAATGAACAAAAACGAAAAACTAGTAATTATAGATGTTCGTAGCATTGGCCCATATAAAAGCAGCACAAAACGCATTAAAGGTGATATTAGAGTAGAAGAGCCTACAGAACTTGACGATAAACTTAAAACTATATCAAAAGATCAAGTAATAGTTACTTACTGTGCTTGTCCAGATGAAGCAACAAGCAATTATTATGTAGGTATCTTAAAAGAAAGAGGTTTTAAGAATGCCTTTGCTCTAAAAGGCGGCTATTATGCCTAGCTACGTGTAGATGGGCCAATGGATGGCAAATAAAACAAAAGGTTAAAAATAGATGAAACAATTTCAAGATCGTGTAGCATTAATTACAGGTGCAAGTTCTGGTATTGGGGAAGCTACAGCACGTCGTTTTGCTCAAGCTGGTGCCAATGTAGGACTTATTGGACGTAACCAAGAAAATTTAACTCAAATAGTAAATTCTATTAATCAAGAAGGTGGTCAAGCATTTCCAATTGTAGTTGATCTAGCAACTAGTAGTGGCCCTAAAGAAGCTGTTGAAAAAGCAGTAGAAAAATTTGGCAAAATTGACATCCTAGTCAATGCAGCAGGCATTATTAGCATGGGTAATATTTCTAACACATCTATGCAGGCTTGGGATGAAATGATGCACATAAATTTACGTATTGTTTTTGAATTAATGCAATTAGTTCTTCCATTTATGAAAGCACCTTATGGAAATATTGTTAATGTGTCTAGTGTTACTGGACTAAGGTCTTTTCCGGGAGTTTTAGCATATTGTGTTAGTAAAGCTGCTGTAGATCAACTTACACGCTGTGCAGCTTTAGAGTTAGCCGAAAAAGGGATCCGTGTTAATTCGGTAAATCCTGGAGTAGTAGTAACTAATTTACATCGTCGTAGCGGTATGAGTGAAGAAAATTATGAAGCATTTTTAGAACGTAGCAAGACAACTCACCCACTTGGACGAGCAGGAACAACGAATGAAGTAGCAGACTTGATTTTATTCTTAGCATCTGATCAAGCAGGTTGGATTACAGGTGCTAATTATGCTATTGATGGTGGACGGGCGTTAACTTGTGCTAGATAAATGTTGAGTCTCTAAATCCTTATGCTAGATACAGATAAATATATTCTAATCGTTAGCTTAAACACAGGTATTGACAGAATTATTTATCTTTCTAATTTTGAGTTAGGAAAGATTTCTCGTGCTACAAGAGTAGTTGAGCAAGCAGGAGGCAAAGCCGTTAATGTTGCTCGCGCTCTTGTAGCTTTGGGCAAGCGCGTTTTAGTAATTGGGTTTGTTGGAAGTTTTACAGGTCAACATATCCGCCAAAATCTACTAGATAGCAAAATACCTGCTCGGCTAATCCCTATTTCTGGAGGCTCTCGTAGTTGTTATATCTTAATTGATGAAAATAAAAAACAAGACACTGTTATTAATGAACCAGGGCCAGAAATAACTTCTATAGAATTTAATCAATTTTACCAAGAATTAATTACTTATTTACCTAAAGCCTCAATGTTGATTTGTAGCGGCAGTTTACCAAGAGGAGTAAGTAATAATTCTTACCAACAATTTGTTAACTTAGCACATTCCTATAAAATCCCTGCTTTAGTTGATGCTAGCGGTGAAACTCTTAAACTAGCCTTACAAGCAAAACCTTACTTAATTAAACCTAATCGAGACGAAGCTGAAAATTTATTAAATAAATCTATTTCTGATAAAGAAGCTTTAATAGCAGCTAGAGAAATCCATCAATCAGGCGTGGCTATAGGGCTAATTTCTTTAGGAGATAAAGGAGTAGCAGCCACTTGGTCAAATGGAGAGCTTTTTTTAGCAGCACCAAAACTTGATGCAATAAATTGTGTAGGTTGTGGAGATGCTTTTTTAGCAGGTTGTGCAAGTGCAATTATAGAAAACAAACACCCTCAAGAAATAATTTCTTGGGGTGTGGCCGCAGGTTCAGCTAATGCCTTAGTTGGTGGAGCTAATATAAACCTATCAGAGGTTGAACGTTTAAAAAATGGGTTAATTTATTAAATAATGATTAAGGTTGTATTGCTTTTATATCTTTACTTGCCCTTATTAACTATGGTCAAATGCTTCTTTGACTTTTCTATAACTAAATCAATAAATCAAAAGTATATTATACCAATAAATCTAGCTTAAGGAGATACTATGGCTAATAAAATCGAACCAGAAGCCATCAAGATGTTTTATCATGGAATGGATGCTGCTTCGCTACAAAGAGGGTTTCAAGAATATTTAGAATTCTTTTTAGCTAAAGATCGTCATACTGCTACTAGTCAAGACATTTATACAGCATTATCCCTAACTGTGCGTAATCGCTTATTAGAACGTTGGATTCGTACCCAAGAAACTTACTATTCACAAGATGTTAAGCGTGTCTATTATTTATCTTTAGAGTTTTTAATGGGACGCACTCTAGGAAATAGTCTAGTAAATCTAGGGTTAATGGATGAATGCCACAAGGCTATGCACAAGTTAGGTTATGATTTAGAACAAATTCGTGAGCTTGAATGGGATGCAGGTTTGGGTAATGGTGGTTTAGGACGTTTAGCAGCCTGTTTTTTAGATTCTCTAGCAAGCCTTGAAATTCCTGGCTATGGTTATGGTATTCGTTATGAATATGGCATTTTTAACCAAAAAATTGTTGAAGGCTATCAAGTAGAAGCACCAGATAATTGGCTACGCTATGGAAACCCCTGGGAAATAGCCCGTCCTGAATATCTTTATCCAGTACATTTTCATGGTCGAGTATTACAATATAAAGACCGTAATAATCGATTAGTCAATGAATGGTTAGATACAGAAGAAGTCTTAGCAATGGCTTATGATACTCCAATACCTGGTTACAATAATAATACTGTAAATACTTTACGGCTATGGTCAGCAAAAGCTTCTCGTGATTTTGATTTCACCTATTTTAATGAAGGTGATTATATGAAAGCGGTAGAGCTTAAAAACGATTCAGAAAATATTTCTAAGGTACTCTACCCAAATGATAATGTTTTTGAAGGTAAAGAACTCCGCCTTAAACAAGAATATTTCTTTGTATCTGCTACACTTCAAGATATTATCCGACGTTATAGAAAGCATCATGATAATTTTGAAAAGTTTGCTGAAAGAAATGCTATTCAATTAAATGATACCCATCCAGCAATTGCTATTCCTGAGCTAATGCGTATTTTAGTAGATATTGAAGGTTTATCATGGGAAGAAGCATGGGGAATTACAACTAATACATTTGCTTATACTAACCATACAGTGTTACCAGAGGCACTAGAGAAATGGACAGTAGAATTATTTGAGTATTTACTCCCACGTCATTTGCAAGTAATCTATGAAATTAACCATAGATTCCTTAATGAAGTTCGTTATAAATATCCTGGGGATGAAGCACGACTTGTTAGAATGTCAATTATTGAAGAAGCTCCTGAAAAACGGATTCGTATGGCTAACTTAGCAATTGTTGGTAGTCATAGCATTAATGGCGTTGCTGCACTACATACAGAGATCATTAAAAATGAGCTTTTCCTAGATTTTTATGAAATGTATCCAGAACGCTTTAATAACAAGACTAATGGAATTACTCAACGCCGTTGGTTAAAGAAATGTAATCCAAAGCTTTCAAATTTAATTAGTCGTGAAATAGGAGATGGTTGGACAACGGATCTTTATCAATTACAACAACTTAAGCCTTTAGCAGAAGTAGCTAGTTTTCGTCAAGAATGGCAAGAAGTTAAAAAGCTTAATAAAGAAAAACTAGCAGATTTAATTAAACAAGAAAATAACTTACTAGTGGATACTAACTCTATTTTTGATTGTCAAATCAAGCGATTGCACGAATATAAACGCCAACTGCTTAATGCTCTACACATGATAACGGCTTATAATAGAATTAAAGATAATCCAGCAAAAGATTTTGTACCAAGAACAATTATTGTTGGTGGTAAAGCAGCACCAGGTTATAGAATGGCAAAATTAATTATTAAATTAATTACTTCTATTGGTGATGTAGTAAATAATGACCCTGGAATTAGAGGACTCTTAAAAGTTGCTTTTTTAGCTAATTACCGAGTTTCACTAGCAGAAAAAATCTTTCCCGCTTCAGACCTTTCAGAACAAATTTCCACTGCTGGCACAGAAGCATCTGGAACGGGAAATATGAAATTTGCTCTTAATGGTGCTTTAACTATTGGCACAATGGATGGGGCAAATATTGAAATCTGTGAAGAAGTTGGTAGAGAAAATATCTTTATTTTTGGCTTAACAACAGATGAAGTAAAAGAATTAAAACCTAAATATAACCCTTATGATTATTACCGAGAGAACTTAGAATTAAAACGAGTTTTAGATATGATTCAAGATGGTTATTTTAGCCCTCATCATCGGGATTTATTCCATCCAATTGTTGATAGTCTACTTAAAGATGGTGACAATTATTTGTTACTGGCTGATTATGCTTCTTATATTGAATGCCAAGAACTAGTTAACCAAACTTACTTAGATCAAGATAAATGGACTAGGATGGCAATCCACAATGTTGCTAGTATGGGTAAGTTTTCTAGTGATCGTACCATTAAACAATATGCAGATGAGATTTGGGATGCTAAATCTGTTGTTGTTGATATGAGTACATGTTCTTTATAGTTTTTCTTTAGTTTTTTAGCCTCAGCTAGAACAAATTTAGCTGAGGCTTTTAGTTAATCTATTAATTAATAAGTTACTTATGCGAAAATTTACTTTTTTATTTTTATTAATTTTTATGATTGCTTGTGATGATACTAGGTCGCTAGAAAATATTGCCACTCCAACACCAAGCAAAACAACCTCACAAGAAGAAGTAAAAACTGATAGTAAAACTATTTCTGGAGAATTTTCAGAGAAAAAAGCTTTTGAATTTCTTTATGGTAACTACAATGAAGAGCAAAAAGAAGCTAATTGGCGACCAGCCAAAGAAGAACTTGCCAAAATTGCTTCATCTGCTAACACCTCTTCACAAATATTTGAAAACAATGAATTTTATATTACTCCTGTCCTAACATCTGCTTTTGTAGAAACTGGAATAGAAAAAAACATACTTATAACGGCTGCTATACCGCCTGAATATGATTGTCATGCTTGTGCGCCAATAATTTCTGCTGCTTTATTTAAGAAAACTGCTAATAACTGGGAACTAGAGTTTGAACAAAAATATCTTTTTGAATTAGGTTCTTATGGAACGGCTCCAGATGCAAAACTAGTAAAAATTGGTAATGATAAATATGGTGTTCTTTTTGAAACAGGCGACACTGGGCAAGGCTATACTTATGAAGGATTAAGCTTAATTACTAGGCTAGATAAAGGTTTTCAAAAAATACTAAGTGTTGAAACAGGTGGAGATAATTCTGGCACTTGTGGAGATGAGCTTGGCCCTTGTTGGAAATTTTCTTCTGTCTATGAATTTGTCCCAGGAAAAAACCTTAGCTTTTTTGACTTTAAAATAATGACTTCTGGAACAAAAGGCGAAGAAAACCAGATTATTCCTGTTAATGAAAATAAACTCTATCAATTTGATGGTAAAGAGTATAAAGCTACTCCTTAAATACTAGAACTAAGTAAATTTTTCTATGGCACTTCGTAAACTTTCTTTTACTGTTTCTGCTAAAGACGCAAACAAACGTCTAGACCAGTTTTTAGCAGAAGCAATTCCACAAACTTTATCAGAACCACTTTCTAAAGCAAAAATCCGCAAACTTATTATTGCAGGAGCAGTTTATCTAAACCGTAATCGAGTTAGAATTGCATCAAAAACCTTGCTAACTAACGCACAAATAGAGGTTTATTTAGACTTAGCAAAGTTAAAAGCTGGCGATCAAACTTCTAAAGATAGACAATTTGTTTTGTCTGAAAAACAAATTTTATTTGAAGATGAGTTTCTAATAGCTATTGATAAGCCTGCCGGGTTGCCAACACAACCAACAATAGATGAAGCTAGAAATAATTTATTTCAAAGTGTAAAAAATTTTCTTTCCGAGCGTGATAAAAAAATAGACCCTTATTTAGGTATTCATCAACGCCTTGACCGTGATACTTCGGGAGTAATTCTATTTACTAAAGATCTAAGGGCTAATCTTGGACTTGCACAATCTTTTAGCACACACAAAATTACTAAAGTTTATCAAGCAATTGTAAGTATTCCCATAAAACCATTAAATACTAGGACTTGGACAATAAAAAATTTTCTTGGACGAGTTCGCGCTAACAAAGGAAAACAAGCAAAATATTGTGCTGTTGAAAATGGCGGAGAGAGTGCAGAAACAGAATTTATTTTATTAAAAAAACTAAAAACTGCTCTTTTAATTGAAGCACGCCCAAAAACCGGACGAACTCATCAAATTCGTGTTCATTTATCAGAAGAAGGAATGCCTATATTTGCAGATTCGCTTTATGGAGGAAAATCCAGTAAATTTGCTAATAGGATGATGCTTCATGCCTATAGTTTAAGCTTGCAACATCCTATTAGCAAAAAAGAAATAACAATTATAAGCCCTCTACCGTCAGACTTTAAGCAATGTCTAGATAGCTTAAGCAATACTAATCATTCTTAAGAACAATCATTGGATCAAGTTTAGAAGCCCGCTGTGCAGGTAGAAAACTAGCAACTATCCCAACAATAGCTAATATAACTATTGATAAGGTAAATGTAACAAAATCATAAGGTTTTAGGCCAAAAAGCAAAGAGCTTACAGTATATGACATAGCTAAAGATAATAAAGTACCAACAACTAATCCAACAGCTAGCAAGCTACACGCTTCTAATAAAATCATTTTAATAATATGGCCTCGGTCTGCACCTAAAGCCATACGGATTCCTATTTCATTCCTACGTTGAGTCACCATATAGGACATTACACCATATAAACAAATTGTAGCCAGTATTGTAGCTAGTATGCCAAAAAACCCTGCAAGTGTAGCCATTAGGCGTTCTCTGACTAAAGAATCTTTTATTTGACTACTAAAAACAGTAAATTTTAGGGATATACTAGGATTAACCTTTGCTGTTGTACTTTTAATTGCAGAAATTAAGCTGTTAAGACTTGATTTAGAGCGTGTTATATAAGTCAAATACATTTCTAGTTTTTCTTGTTGTGAAATAGGAACATAAACAATAGGCCCAAAATCTTCTTTAAGTTCTCTATATTTAGTATCTTTTACAACTCCAACTATTTCATAAAGATAATCTTTATCTTCAGGCCCGACTTCTTTGCGAAAAGTCTTACCTACAGCATCTTTATCAGGAAAAAACTTACGCTTAAATGACTCATTAACAATAGCAACTTTTGAAGAAGATAAGTTGTCTTGCTCATTAAAGTCACGTCCTGCAAGTATAGGAATTTCTAGGGTTTCAAAGTATTTATCGCTTATTGCATTAAAGTTTGATAAATCTTTAGCTTGTTCATTAACTAAAATATATTCATTCCAACCATTACCACTTATAGCCACCATAAAAGTTTCTGCCGCTGATTCAACTCCAGGAATATTTCTAAGATTATCTAGCATTTCTTTTCTAGCTATTTGCCTTCGTTCTTTAGGAATTTGTAGAGAGGCCATATCCATTGTAGTAATCAAAACACCATTTTGTTGAAATCCCGCATTTAATGTATTTAAGTTACGCAAAGTGTTTATAAAAAGTATTGCACTAACTAAAAGAACAAGTGAAAGTGCTACTTGAGAAACAACTAAAATACGTCTTAGACCAAAACGTTCTTGGCTAGCTGTTAAACCTCGTTGACCCGCTTTCATCATAATTGCAGGATCGCAACTAGTTGCGCGAAGTGCTGGAATTAACCCAAAAAGCAAACAAGTTAAAATAGCTAAAGCTACTGTAAAGCTAAAAACTCTCCAATCTAGTTCTAAACTAAAAAATACTTGTCGTCTTTCTGTGCTAATAAAAGTTATCAAAACACTGCTAAGGATTCGTCCTATAAATGCACCAACAACAGTCCCTAATGCTGCAAGCAAAAGACTTTCTAATAAAAATTGGCGAACAAGCCGAACGCGTGATGCTCCTAAAGCTAATTTTACAGCTATTTCTTTTTCTCTCGCGCTTGCCCTTGCTAAAAGCAAATTAGCAAGATTAGCACAAGCAATTAGCAAAACCAGCCCTGTAATTGCCATTAGTACCCAAAGAGGCGTTTCATAAGCTTTACGTAGTAAAGAAATCCCTGATCCAGCAAAAAAAGCACCTAATTTAAGCTGAACATATTTATCAGCATCATCTTTTGTATAATTACTTGGGAGTGTTTTTTGAAACATTGATGAGGAAATAGTATTTAGTTGTACAGAAGCTTGCTCAATAGAAATACCTGGTTTTAGTCGGCCAATAGCCCCTAACCACCAAGCTTCTTGCCTATCAGTTAAGTTATCCTCCTTATTTATTAATTTTTCAGAACAAATAGGTATTGCAACATCAAAAGTTTTTCCTGTCTCAACACCGTAAAAACTAGCTGGAGTAACTCCTATAATTTCAAAATTATTATTATTTAAAGAGAGCGTTTTTCCAATTACTGAAGCTTGCCCTCCATATTGACGCTGCCAAAACTGATAGCTTATTACTACAAAATTGCTACCACACCCAGCTTTATCATCAGCATTAGTAAACATTCGTCCTACAACAGGTTTTACTTCTAATACATTAAAAAAATCTCCACTTACATATAAAGCCTTAGCTAATTGAACTTCTCCGCCTTGACTAAGATTTAGTTGAGTACTATTCCAAGCAAAAATCCCAGAAAAAGCAGTTTGATTATTGTAAAGTTCTTGCCAAAGTGCATAGGTTAAAGAAGATCGATTGCCTGTAAAATGTCCTGACCTTTCATCATTTGAGCTAATGCGTACTTCTGCTAGTTCTTCAGGAGAATTTACCGGTAAAAGCCTAAGGGAAACAGCATTAAGAAGCTGAAAAACAGCCATATTTGCCCCAATACCAAAGGCTAAAGACAAGATAGCAATTACTGTAAAAACAGGGCTTTTTTTAAGAATCCTTACACCAAATAATAAATCCTGTATTATTTGTTCAATTAATTGACCACCCCACATAGTTCTTGTCACCTCTTTAATTAAAGTAATATTGCCTAGCTCACGTTTGGCTAAAATAGTTGCTTGCTCAAGGCTTTCTCCTCTAGCCATTCGGTCAGCAATAGCCATTTGCAAATGGCTTTCTAGCTCTTCGTTTAATTCTTTTTCTCTTTGCTTATTTCCCCAAAGTGGTATTTTCATACTTTTTAGCTCTCTTTTATGGCAGGATTTAAGACAGCTTCCATAGCATCTTTAAGCTGTTGCCACCTAGAACGCTCTGAAGCTAATTGTTCTTTGCCTGCAATAGTTAGGCTATAAACTTTGACCCGCTGATTATTTTCTGAAACTTTCCATTCAGAGCTAACCCACTCCTGACGCTCTAAACGGTGCAAAGCTGGATAAAGTGAGCCTGTATCAACTTGTAGAACTTCCCCAGAGTTGCTACGAATAGCTTGGATAATACCGTAGCCGTGTTGAGGCCCCCATTGAAGAATTTGCAAAATTAGTAAATCAAGTGTTCCTTGTAGTAATTCGATTCGATTTTCATAACTAGTTTTTTTTGTCATTTTTTATTGTTTTCTCTTAAGTTTTATTTTAAAGCTGTAGATAATCTACACCTTTAGGATGTAGGCAGTCTACATCATCAGGCTATAGAATGTCTACAGCTTATTTTTAATTAAGAAAAATTTTATTTTTTATGTTGGAAAAGTATAAAGAAGTTATAACCTAATGATTTTTAGGCTATAACTATTATGGTTAAAATATTGGAAAACAGGGTTTTAGACTAGAATAGTGGATAAAGAAAAGGTGCAAGTGCTGAACTTTCAGCAAAAATTATAAACAATCCTATTAAAACAAATAAAACCATTAGCGGAATTAACCACCATTTTTTTTCCGCTTTTAGAAACTGAAAAAACTCTTTTGCAATGCCAAATTTACCTGCCATCGATTAAACCAGTGAGTCAGCCGTAGTCTTGCCTTTTTTAGCTAATTTGACCGCGCCTTCTAACTCTACTATCTCCTCTTCTGTATAAATATTTGTAAATGGTTTTTCGGTTAAAACATAATTTCCCATAACCAAAGCGTCTATACCTGTGCGAATAAAACAGTTATAAGCATCGGCAGGGCTACAAACAATTGGCTCACCCCGAACATTAAAAGAAGTGTTAACAACTACAGGAATACCAGAAATATTTTCAAATTCCTTAATCAATTTATAATAAAGTGGGTTATCAGATTCTGTTACTGTTTGAACTCGCCCTGTTCCATCTTCATGAGTAATTGCTGGAAGTAGAGCGCGTTTATCTTGAAGCACATCAGGAACAAGCAGCATAAAAGGGCTATCGCCTTGCATATCAAAATATTTGCTAACAGATTCTCTAAGCACTGAAGGAGCAAAGGGACGAAACCATTCACGAAACTTAATTTTACTGTTAATAATATTTTTCATTTCTGGATTAGAAGGATTAGCTAAAATAGATCGTCCGCCTAAAGCACGTGGGCCAAATTCCATACGACCTTGAAACCAACCTACTACTTTGTCATCTGCAATAAGTCTAGCTGTCTTCTTAAGCATTTCCGCTTCGGATAGTTCTTGATAACGAATATTTGTACTATCTAAAAAAGCTTTAATTTCTGCATTTGTAAATTCTGGCCCCCAATAAGCGTGTGTCATTACAAAGCGACGAGGATTATTTAAGACTGTGTTATAAACAATAAATGCTGCTCCAATAGCCGCGCCATCATCCCCAGCAGCAGGTTGGATAAAAATATTACGAAATGGAGTATTTTTTAAGATTTTCCAGTTAGCAACACTATTTAAGCCTACACCACCAGCAATGCAGATATTTTCTGTTTTATAGGTGTTATAAGCATTTTGTGCCATTGTCACCATAACTTTTTCAACTACTTTTTGACCTGAAGCAGCCATATCTTTATGAAATTGAGTAATTTCACTTTCTGGATCTCGCGTTACTTGTCCAAATAGGTTTTCATAATGACGGCTAAAAGGAAGTTTAGTAGCATAATGATGTGAGAAATATTTTAGATTTAATCTAAAACTACCATCTGATTTTATATCTATGATTTCATTAAATTTATCTACATAGCGAGGCACTCCATAAGGAGCAAGCCCCATAACTTTCCATTCAGCATCATTTACCTTAAAACCAAGGTAAGCTGTCAAAGCACTATAAAAAAGACCTAGAGAATGAGGAAAATCTATTTCTTTTTCCATATGAATTTGATTTCCCTCACCATAACCCATGCCAGTAGTACACCATTCACCCACACCATCAACCGTAAGAATTGCAGCACGTTCAAAAGGAGAAACCAAAAAAGCTGCTGCTGCGTGAGATAAATGATGTTGGCTAAAAAGAATTTCTTTCTCTATGCCTAAAGCCTCTTGTATTTTGCTTTTCATCCAAAGACGGTCTTTCATCCAAAGAGGGATAGACTTTAAGAAGGAAAAATAAGAGCGAGGAAATTCACTTAATATATTAATCAAAATTCGATCAAATTTAACAAATGGTTTTTCATAAAAACAAATATGATCAACTTGATTAATATTGATACCAGCTACTTTTAAGCAATATTCTACAGCTTTTTCTGGAAACTCTGAGGTGTGTTTACGTCTAACAAAACGTTCTTCTGCTGCTGCTGCAACCAACATTCCATCTTTTACTAAAGCTGCCGCAGAATCGTGATAATAACAAGAAAGTCCTAAAACATACATAAGTTTGATAAATATTTAAGAGCAGCTTTAGATTATTAAATAAATAAGCAATTAGCTGCTAAATAGTTCAAAAAATTATAGTTATTTAGAAAGATTTGCTAACCAACTAGGTACACTACCTAAACCATCTAAAACATCTAGCCCTTGTTCTTTTGCCCAAGCTTCATTTGTTTCATTTGCTACCCAGCTAGGGGTATAAGGTTGTTTAATTAGTCCTGCACGGAAATTTTGCCAACCATCTCTAGTTGAACGCAAATAAAGAGGTACTGAAAGATCTAGAGAAAAAACATCTCCAACTACTGCATCTGGCTTTAATCGTTCAAGTAAATCAAAGTAATGTGGGCGTTGTAATGAAACTGTAGCCTCTTGCCATTGCCAAGTTTCTGGAAGACTTCCAACCATACCAAGATGAAATTTTCTTGCCCCTCCAATAATTTGAAAGCCTTCTAAACTAATTTCTGCTGCTTCAAATAAATCTAAAATATGTGTAATCTTAGAATTAGAAACTATAGTCATTCGATAATCTGCATCCCGAATTTGTGAAATTACTTGTGCTGCATCTTTTAGTAGAAGAGTTTTATTCTTTTCACGGTATTGGCTACGACCATCTCGAAAACAGATATCAGAAAATCTATCTGCATTCTCAGCAATTTTTTCTATTGCTTCACGTAAGGCTTCGCTTTCGGGAAAATTTGGCTCTTTTTGCCAAAGACAAGTAGCTATAGCATGGTTACGACCGTAAAGATCTTCCATAGCAAAAGCTGTAATATACTCTTCATATAACCAACCATACTTAAAAGGATGTATAACAAAATTTCCCTCTATTTCAGCAAAAATTTCTTTTATTCTTTCTATAGATAAGCTCGTAGAATCACTTAAAAGCGTAACCATAAGATCCCGTATTGCATCTGCTTCAGCGCGTGGATCTGTCCAAACCCCATCAAAGTCAGAGACTAAGTGCATAAGTTTTCCTTATTGATTTTTGTAACTTGATTAATAACAAGCCATTATAGCCGATTATTTTTCTTAGTTCATCCAAAGCACGACCTAAAGTTTGCTAATCGTGTAATTAAATTTGGCAAACTTCCACAATGTTAAATTAGTGCTTTATGGTATTATTATTTTTCTGTTATCACCTGCCAATTAAAATACTAAGTGTTTAATAACTAATTACTAAGGAGCATTTCAAAAATTTATGGCTAACCTTTCAACCACAAGCGATGGGGATGTCAAAATCCAACATAGCCGGGAATATAAAATTAGACGTTTTATGAATTGGTTCCCTTTAGGCTTAACTTACGCTACTTTTTATATGGGACGTTATAACATAAATGTAGTAGCTGGAACAGTTAAAAGCACTTTTGGTGTAGATAACTTTCAATTTGGAATAATTCTTACAGCCGGTTTTTGGGTATATGCTCTTAGTGTAATGTTTAATGGCCCCCTAGCAGATAGAATAGGAGGTAAAAAAGCTATTCTTTTTGGCACAATTGGGGCAGCTACAATGAATTTGTTATTAGGATTAACAATTTTCAGTGGTTTTTTAATGCAAGATAATCCTCTTGGCCCACTAGGAGGTGTAGCTAGCGGTATAATCAATGGCATAAATAGCATTTTTTCTGCTCCAATACTTTCCAGTAATAAAGCTCAAGCACTATTTATTATTGCCCTTATTTATGCACTTAATAGCTATTTCCAAAGTTTTGGAGCTTTATCAGTAGTAAAAGTTAATGCTCCTTGGTTTCATGTCAGGGAAAGAGGCGTTTTTGGTGGTATATTTGGCATTATGATTTCTAGCGGTTATCTACTAGCATTTACTGTAGGTGGAGTAATTCTTAAAAACTTTGACTGGTATGCAATTTTTATTATCCCTTCAATAATGCTTGTTGTTATGTTTGTTGTTGATTTAATAGTAGTAAGAGAAACTCCTAAAGAAGCAGGTTTTGAAAACTTTAATACTGGTGATGCTTCAACAGGTGATGATAAACCAGTTGATTGGAATTATTTGCTAAAACAGGTATTAAGTAATCCTATTATTATTACTTTAGCTCTAGCTGAGTTTTGTACTGGTTTTGTTCGCCAAGGCCTACTTGCTTACTTTAACCGCTTTCTAGAAGAAGTTCATCACATAGTTCATAAGTCTCATGTTTCTGAATGGGCTGGACTAGGTATTACAATTGGTGGAATTTGTGGCGGTCTACTTTGTGGCTTTTTATCTGACAAAGTTTTCCAATCTCGTCGTCCTCCAGTAGCATTTATTTTCTATATTGGACAGGTGATCAGTTTATTAATACTTGGTTGGGTAAGTATTCCAGCAATGGCAGCAGCAATGGTAGGTTTTTCTTGTATGTGGATTTTTGGAGTCCATGGAATGCTTTCTGGAACAGCTTCTGCCGACTTTGGAGGCAAAAAAGCAGCCGCAACGGTTACAGGACTTTTAGACGGAGTACAATACATTGCTAGCGGTTTTACAGGTTTTGGATTAGGAAAAATAATTGATAAATTTGGTTGGGGAGTATGGACTTATTGTATTATTCCTTTTTCAATTATGGGCGGACTTTTAATGTTACGTATTTGGAATGCTAAACCACAAAAGAAAGACGCAGGAGGCCATTAAGTCTTGGAGTTAAGAGCTATGAAATATCTAGTTGGATTAACAGTTTTTTTTATCTTACTAGTTACTTTACTACCTGTTTCTTTGGCAGAAGTTAATTTAGAAGCATTTATTCGTAAACGTACAGAAGAATATATGGCTGCTCGCCAGGCGCGTAAAAGTCTTGTGATGCGTGAATACTATAATCAAGAAGATATTAAATATTTACATATCTTTCTTAAAAAAACAATATATCTCTGTAAAAGATGAAATAAAAGAAGGAAAATTTACAGAAAAATATATTCGTAACTCTATTGATAGTGCTGATTTTGGCGAACCTTATAAAGAAGCTATATTAAAGTGTATTTTCAAAAATGGAAATTTTGAAAAAGAGCTAGACCAAGCTTTTACAGAGTATTTAGGCTCATATTCTTATACCATTACAGACTATAAAATAGAAGAAGTAACATTTATAAAGAATAATACAGTAGCAATAGTAAAGGTTTTAGAATCTCGCCGCGGTAAAGATCAAAAAGAGTCTAAAACTGTAATTAGAACTCATCAATGGTATTTAAAAAATAATAATTGGTTTCTTTCATTAGAAAACCGCCCTCACTTATAAAATAACTTTATTTTTTGGAGCAAGTTATGTCTAGTGGATCTGAGATAGGCAAAATAGCACGCAATTTTTTAAGAGCTAATAGTACAGGTGTACTTGCTACACATTCTTTAGATTTAATTGGTTATCCATTTGGTTCAGTTACACCTTTTTTGGTAAACAAAGATGGGCTACCAATTATCTTTATTAGTTCTTTAGCCCAACATACTAAAAATATTGAAGCTAATAACAAAGTTTCTTTAACCATTTTTGATCTAAAAGCTAAGGATGTACAAGAAAGTGCTAGACTTACCTGGATAGGTGAAGCTACAAGCTTAAAAGAAAATATAGAAGAAACTAGACAATCTTATGCTAGATATTTCCCTAATTCAAAAACTCATTTAGAATTATCTGACTTTAAGTTCTATCAACTTAATTTAACTCGCGCTCGCTTTATTGGTGGTTTTGGAAAAATTGCTTGGATTGAACCAAAAGATATTTTGCTTGAAAATGCCTTGCACCGTGTTGAAGCAGATATTTTGGCACATATGAACGAAGACCATTTAAGCACAATGAAAGATTATTGCCAGGGTCTTAAACAGGTTAGCGTTAGTGAAGTAAAAATGATAGGTATTGATACAGAAGGGTTTGACCTATTAGCAGATAACATAAGGCTAAGATTTACCTTTGAAAAAGCAATTGTTACAGCCGAAGATGCTAGAGCAGCTTTAGTATTAATGGCTCGAAAAGCACGTGCCTATTTACCAACTTTGTCACTAGAAAAATCACAAAAAGATTAATTTTTTATGAGTAACGAGTTATCAACTATTAAACTGCCTATTGACAATAATTTAGTCGAACTTGAACATTTAGCTACTATTCTTGATATAGCCGAAGATGCAATTATTTCCATTGATAGCAATCAAAAAATAATTTTATTTAATAAAGGTGCAGAAAAAATCTTTGGCTACAAGGCAGAAGAAATTTTAGGACAAAATTTAAGTTTACTTCTTCCTAAGCGGTTTGCTGATTCTCACCCACAACAAGTAAAAAATTTTGAGAAATCAAATGTAGTGGCTCGAACAATGGCAGAGCGACGTGAAGTAGTGGCTCTACGCAGAGATGGAAGCGAATTTCCTGCTGATGCTTCTATTTCTAAATATAAAGTAAATTCACAATATCACTTTAATGTAATTTTACGAGATATTTCTATACGTAAAAAAACAGAAGAAGCCTTGCGTAATGCACAACTAGAATTAGAGAGACGACTTTATGAGCAAACTGCCCTATTAGATTTTGCTCCAAATGCAGTTTTTATTCTTGACCTAGAGGATAAAGTAATGTTTTGGAGTAAAGGCGCAGAACGCATTTACGGTTGGACAAAAGAAGAGACTATAGGAAAAGAATTTTATAAGTTAGTTTATGCAACTGACTTAAGCCATCCATTAGATGTATGTAATCAAGTATTGACTAAAGGGGAATGGTTTGGAGAGCTAACCCAATACACTAAATCTGGCAAAAAAATAATAGTAGAAAGCCGACGTGGATTAGTAATAAATACTGAAGCAAAGCCAACTGCACAATTATTAGTAAATACTGATATTACAGAAAAGAAAGCCTTAGAAACTCAATTTCTACGCTCCCAGAGAATGGAGAGTATTGGTACACTAGCAGGAGGTATTGCACATGATCTTAATAATGTTTTAGCTCCATTGATAATGGGATTAGAAATTTTATCCGAAGATCAGCACGAGCCTGACAAACAAGAATTAATACAAGCAATGCTAGAGCATAGCAAACGAGGAGCAGATCTTGTTAAACAAGTGCTTTCCTTTGCTCGTGGAGTAGCAGGAGAAAGAATACTAATTAATCCTAAAAAACTAATTGAAAAGATTGAAAAAATATTAATACAAACCTTTCCAAAAAATATCAATATTAAAATCAAAATTCCCAACAATTTATGGGCATTTAAGGCAGATGAAACACAACTTAATCAAGTTCTAATGAATTTATGTATTAATGCCCGTGATGCAATGCTTGAAGGTGGTGACTTATCAATTAGTATTTCCAACGTTAGCACCGATGAGCAATATACAAAAACTCACTTGGAAGCTAAATTAGGTAATTTCATTGTAATTTCTGTTAGTGATACAGGTTTAGGGATGACAGAAGAAGTTGCAAACAAGATTTTTGAGCCATTTTTTACTACTAAAGAAATAGGTAAAGGTACAGGTTTAGGGCTTTCAACCGTTTTAGCTATAGTAAAAAGCCATGAAGGTTTTATTTCTGTCTATAGTGAACCTTCTATAGGAACTACATTTCAAGTTTATTTCCCTGCTTTAACAAACCAACAAGATATAAGAGTTTCCCAAACTTCTTTAGAAATATTTTCCGGTCAAGGAGAATTAATCTTATTAGTTGATGATGAGGTTTTAATCCGCCAAGTAACTAAAACTACTTTAGAACATAATGGTTATAAGGTAGTTACAGCTAAAGACGGTATTGAGGCTATAAAGTTTTATCAAAATAATAAAGAAGCAGTTAAATTATCAATAATAGACCTAATAATGCCTAATTTAGATGGTCAAAAAACTGCTAACAAAATTAGAGAAATTAATCCTCAAGCAAAAATTATTTATGCCAGTGGTTTTGCTCTTAAAGATAAATTTGACATAAATTTTAGTGACACAATTTTTTTACATAAACCATATACAGCAGCAAAATTACTGGAAACTATCGCTACTGTATTAAGTACTAATATAGATTAGCTATTTGCTTTTTGTATCAAAAACTCGACCAAAATAATCTGTTAGCTCTGTTGTTAACTGAGTGCGTTTTGGTTCTTCAATTCCAGCCAATTCTTTAGCTAACTGTTTTTTAAGAGAAAGCTGCATTTGTCTAGCAATTTGAATACGCTGGGCTTGAGGTGAACCTGCTCCATGCATACTTTCTGTTAAGTAACCTACTGCATTACGTCCTAAAGTCATATTTTCAATAAGTCTTAGTATTCTTACTCGATATTCTGTTGGAATATCTGCACGTCCTTTTAAGTATTTTTCTAGTAAAACTCCTATTTCAGAATGGGAAAAATCTTTTTCTGATGGCATAGTTACAACTAAACCACCTGCTAAATCTTGAGCGAGTCTAGCAATTTGATAAGGAATTTTTGTCACATGATGCTTACAAACATTAGCAAGCATATCATCACAAATAAAAGCACCTGATTTAGTCGCTTGTGATTGATAGGATGAAGCAATACCAGTAGCATAAATTGTTTCATTTAAGTGAGTCATTTCAACAATTTTATCTTTGATATGTGAAACATTTTCTACCCCATTATATTCAGCAATCGTTGCAGCAGCACCAATTAAGACATCTCCAACACCACTTTTACAAACATAACTGCGACGGTGATAACACGTAAAGCGTTCAACTAGCATTGAGGCAAACTCATATTCTCCATCCATAAAAATTAGCTCATTGGGGATAAAAACATTATCTAAAATTACCATAGCTTCTTGGCCGCCATATTGAGCATTTCCAACATCAATTGAGCCGCCTTCTAAGCTGCGAGTATCGCAAGATTGCCGACCATAAATATAAGTAATACCACTAGCGTCAACAGGGATTGCTCCAACTATTGCATAATCTTTATCTTCAGCCTTTAAGCGCATTGTAGGCATAATGATCATCCAATGAGAATTTAAGCAACCTGTTTGATGAGCCTTGGCACCACTAATAAAAACGCCTTCACTAGTTCGATGGGTAACGTGAACAAAAAGGTCTGGATCGGCTTGCTCGTGAGGTGCAAGGCTACGATCACCCTTAACATCTGTCATTGCTCCACTGATAACAAGATTTTGCTCTTGAGCTTGTAAAATAAAGTCTTTTAAGCGTTTATGGTAAGGAGTCTGGTATTTTTCATCTATTTCAAACGTTGTTGAATAAAGCGAATTAAGCGCGTCCATACCTACGCAACGTTGAAAACAAGTCCCTGTAAGTTGTCCTAAACGTCGCTGCATTTTATTTTGTAAAACAACATCTGATTGACTTATTGCTATATGTAAAAATCTATTTACTCGCTCGCCTGTAAATGGAGAAATAGCTGTTGCAAGTTCTTCTTCCTTTACAGCTAAATCATAAGTTTCAGCAACAGCATTAATACTAGGGCGAATCATAGGATGATCAACAATATCTTCAACAAGTTCACCTAAAAGATAAACTTTTAATTTTCTGCCTCTTAAACTATTTATATAATCTTGGCCTGAAACCAAGGCTTTAGATAATTCAGCTACGCTCATAAATACCTCTATTTTAATATACTTAATTTATTAATAAACAGGTTTTCTAGTGCTTAAATCAAACCTGTCACCTGCTGTTAAAGCATGTAAAACAATATCGCTGCTACATAAATGTTCCTCATCTTTTCACTATGTGTTGGGTGAGCATTTGCTGCATCTAAAAAATAGACTGCATTTTTACCAACTACCTTAAGAATATTTTCGGACTCGCTTAAAAGTGCGGTATCTTCATCAATACCAATTGCAAGTATTTTCGGATAATGTGCTATAAGGGAGATAATTCTAGGCAACCGTCCACGAGAAGCGCAATGTGTATCAATAGAAATATCTTTTAACATTCCAAAACCTTGACCAATTTCTACCATATCAGGTCTTAAATGTGGGTCTAGAGTTCCACCAGATAAAATCATTGGGCCAGCAAAAATTGAAGCACCTGAAGAAGTCCCTCCAACCACACCACCTTTATTAAAAATAGCTCTAATTGCCTGCTCTACAGGAGTTTCAGCAAGTCGTTGACTTAATTTATATTGTGAACCCCCTGCAATAAACACTCCATCACATTCAACTAACCTGGGATAAATCCAGTCTGCTTGAGCATCTTCACGAGCAAAAATTTTAGGGGAAAATAAATCTTTTAGTCCCCAATACAAGAAAATTTCCCAATAACAAGCATTTACCTCTGCTGGGTCATTTGTTCCAGCCGTTATAATTGCTATTTTTGCATCTTTACCGCCAACAGCATTAATAAATTCACCTATCAAAGGTTCACCTATTGATCTTACTGCTGGGCCACCACCTACTAAAAAATATTTTCCTGTCATCTTATTTTTATCTAGAACCTTTAAAAAATATATTTTATTTATCCAACAAAATCTAAAATCATAACCTAAAAATTTTTTGTTAATTTTTCCAGTTTTATGTAATAAATATTTTATTTACCCGTTATTAGTTGTAAGCCGTTGTTAGCTTTTTAGCTAAAATCCTAGTAATATACAGTAAATACGCCCAAAGCTAATAACAAAAACCGCCATACTTACAGCTAAAAGCTGGCAAAACGGAGACATTATGGCACTAGAAGACTTACTAGGAAAAGTGCTAGATGAAAAATATCGTCTGGAAGAAAAACTTGGTCAAGGTGGAATGGGGGCTGTTTATCTAGCAACTCACCTAGGTACAGAACGCCCTGTAGCAGTAAAAATTATTGCTCCACAATTTATGCGTCATCCTGAATTTGTAGAACGTTTTAAGCGTGAAGCAAAAGCTGCTGGACGGCTCCGACATCCTAATGTTGTTGATGTTACTGACTTTGGTTTTGCTCAATTATCAAATGAACGTATTGCTTATTTAGTGATGGAATACCTAGATGGTTGTACTTTAAGTGAAGTTTTAGTTGAAGAAGGAAAACTTCCACTTAAATTTGCTGTCAATATCTTAGAACAAGTTTGTGCAGCAATAGATACAGCACACCTTCAAGGCATAATTCATCGAGACTTAAAGCCTGACAACATTTGGTTAGAACCTGATGGACTAGGTAGTTATAATATAAAAGTTTTAGATTTTGGCCTGGCTAAACTTGGAGAAATTCCAGCACAAATAACAAATGGTGGAACAGCTATTTTTGAAGCAGAAGAAGACTGTTTTATTCAAAAGATTTTTAACAAAGGTTGTGAAGATAATAATAGTAAACAACCTAATGTTATAGCTAAAACATCACCTCAAGCCATTGCAACTACATCTTCAATCTCTCTTGCAACAACTATAAAACCAAGTTTGGAATTTAGCGAATCAGCAACAGCCGTCCAACCTTCACCAAATAATAAAAATAGTAATAGCAGTTTAGCACTTAATGAAACCCCTACTGCTGTACAAACTTCTTTATCAGAGGATGAAGCACAAACTCAAGTCCAAGTACGTCGTAATACTGCTAGTATTAAAGAAGATAAAATAGCTTTAGTTACACATGTTGGGACGGTTTTAGGCACACCTATTTATATGTCTCCTGAACAATGTAGAGGCGAAACTCTAGACACCCGTTCAGATGTTTATAGCCTAGGTGTAATTGCTTATCAAATGCTTACAGGAAACCCTCCCTTTAGCGGTGACACTCAAACATTGATTACACATCATACAAACACAACTCCACAAAATATCAAAGAACTGCGCCGCGATATTCCTAAAGCTGTATCAACATTAATAATGTCAGCTTTAGCTAAAAACGCAGCCGAAAGACCTGCAACAGTAGCAGCTTTTTCTACTGCTCTAAAAGCACGTAGTGAAGGTGCTGCTAGCTTACTTCGTCAAGCTATTTCTTTATACAATAACCACTTCCCAACATTTATTAAAATTTCCCTAATTAGTTATTCCCCTGTTGTTATATTTTACCTATTGACCAAACTAAACTTTCTATTAATAAATGTGCTTCCACAAAAGCTATTTTTTATTAATGCAATACTGCTTGCCTCATTTGCAGGTTTAAGCTTTATGTTAAGTCAAGCAATAGTTTATGGAACTACAGTACCAACAGTAGCTCAATTAATGGTAAGACCTTTTCACAAGGTTGAATTAAAACCTATATTTATACTATTAAAACAAAGAGTTTTTCCTTTAATTACTACTAAACTTCTATCTAGTTTATTCCTATCTCTTTGGGCAATATTGTTTGTTATACCTGCAATAAAAAAGTTTATTGATTATATGCTCTTTGTTCCAGTAGTAATGATGGAAAATATAAGTAACCGCAAAGCTTTGAAACGTTCTCAAGAGTTAGTAAAACGGCTTTGGTGGGTAGTATTTCGCTTTTCGCTACTTAATATGTTATTAATGACAATTTTATTTGCTAATGGAGATGTTTTTAGTAATAAAAAAATAGATTTAGACTTAAAATCTGGTAAATCTGTTGTTACAAACTCGGATCCAAACAAAGAACTAGCAAAACTACTAGAAAAAAAATTTGGGGACAAAGATGTCTTACCAACAGCTACAAATCCAACATTGATAGAAAATAATATTAAAAAAACTGATGAATTAGACAAAGAAACTAAAACTATTAATATTCAGACCACCAAATCATTGTTTTCATTATTGTTAATAATTTTGACAGCACCAATACTCTCTATTAGTATAGCTATGTTGTACTTAAAACTAAGGCAAGCAGGTGGTGAAAGTTTTAAAGAGGCATTAGGGCAATTTGGAGAAAATGCCCCTCGTAGCAAATGGCAACTACGAATGAGAGAACGTAGCCGTGCTTATTACCGAGTTAATAGTCAATAAACACAAAAAAAGAGCCGACCTTTTGGGTCGGCTATCTATCACTCAATGTAAAAACTAAAAAACTCATTAACCTGCTTATTGTCTGGTAAATGGTACAACTGTTACTCCGCCGTTGCTGTTGCGGAAGGTAATCATTACACTTCTACCTTTTGGAATAGCTTGGTTTATTGACATACCATTAGTTAACTTACCTTTTTGGGTTAGTTTGGTATTGTTAGAAGCAAGTTTGGCTGCTTTTGCAAAACCAACACCATCAACTAAAACTGTAGTTCCAGAAAATCCTGTTCCAGTAGCAGTAATCTTCATATTAGTAACTTTAATATTTGCTGCCATTATAGTTGGGCCAGGAATATTAACCATAGTAGTAGCACTAGAAGCAGTATTATCAAATCTAACGCCACTAACATCAGGTGTATCACTTCTTACCATTGCCATCAATGAAACATTTGTCCCATTCATAGTTACATTTGGAGTTACTACTAATGAGAACACAGCAGAAGAACTTGCTGAAAGTGTTGAACCTGTACAAGTAATTGCTCCTGTACCTCCAGCAGATGGAGTCATACAAGTAAAGCCCATAGGAGCATTAATTGATTGAAATGTAGTGTTAGCAGGAGTTGCTGTTGATAAAACAACATTACTTAAGCTATTGGGATTAGCATTAGCAACTGTTAAACTATAAGTAAAATTACTGCCTGATAAAGCTGTAGCAGGAGCAACAGCAACAACTGATAGTCCAACATTGTTAATTAGTGCCATATCCCGTAAAACAACTGGGAGCCATACCACCTACAGGTAATGTGCCAACTTGTGTAGCACCACCAGTAGCTAGATTTACTCTATAGAAACGAGAAGATGTTTCACCATTTAATACAAAACTACCATAAGCAATACCTGTTGATTCAGAAATATCTAAAGCAGCTACATCTGTTACATCAATACCTAATCTGCCAACAGTAAATAATTGACCTGTATTAGGTGAAACTGGCGCACCTGTTGGTGAACCTTGTAGGACTAGGCTGTCTAACCTGGAATCAACATTGTATAAATTAGTAATAGTTAGTCCTGGGAAACTATTAGTATAAGCAGAAGCAACGCAATTTGGGGTCATCCCTGCATTTGCATCACCCATTGCATAAGCTAAAGTTCCATCAACAGCAGCAATGCCACCATTATTTGGGTTTAAGCGTAAGTCTTGAGTAGTATTACTAACTACACGAATTCTATCAGGAACAGGATTAAAATCAAAACCAAATTCCATACCTGCTAATGCTGGTATAAATGGCGCGCCGCCTAATGCAGTAGCAACACCAGTGTTTGTATTTATTGTATAAACTCGGCTTGTACTACCTAGGCCAAATAAAAATCCTGTAGCTGGACGAAAATCTATACCTAATAAAGATTCTCCCATTTGAAGCCCTGTAATTTGTATTGGTGAACCAATTAAAGTATCTGGCTTTCTTGGGTTAAATCTGACTAAACGGTTATCATTAGTTAAACCTAAAACATTTTCTACTCTAAGCACCACACCTAAACTACGAATTTGCTCTGTACCGCCAACCATTCCTACTTGAGTAGCAACTGGAGTTGTAGCATTTGCTGGGGTAAGGTTGATGCGATAAAGACGAGAAACAGTCTCTCCAGGTAAAGTGATTGTTGCATAAGCTAAACCACTAGCATCAGAGATATCTAAAGAAGTAATATCATTAGCATCAACTCCTAATGGGCCAACAGTAAAAAGTTGTCCTGTATTTGGAGAAACAGGAGTTGAATTAACAGAGCCTTGAGTAACTAAAATATCTAAGGTGGAATCAATCCCATAAAGTGTTGTTTCTGTTGCACCTGTACCAGCAACATTATTAGTATACGCTGATGTAACTACTCTGGGAGTTCTACCGGTATTTGTATCAGTCATTGCATAAGCTAATGGAGTATCTGTTCCAGCTAATGCACCATTATCTGGATTTAGACGCAGATTTTGTCCCATGTTGCTAACAACTCTAATTCGATCAGGAGCAGGATTAAAATCAACACCAAATTCAGTACCCATAAGTGTTACGCTTGGTGTACCAACTTTGCTAGCTGTACCTGTAGCAGCATTAATAATATAAACTTGACCTGTACTAGCTAAAGCATAAAAATCCCCTGTAGCAGGGCGAAAATCCGCACCTACAATGGTTTCACCCATTGATAAACCACTAATTAAAGTAGAACTTAAAATTGTGCCTGGTGCAGTGCTATTAAATGTCACAATTCTATTAGTACCAGTAATACCAATTAAAGTTTCACCATTAACTACAACTGCTATGTCTCGAATTTGTTCTGTACCACCAATATTGCCAACTAAAGTAGTTGCACCTGTAGCTAAATTAATGTTATAGAGCTTTGACATCATTTCACCGTTAAGGGTAAAAGCCGCAAAAGCAGTTCCATTAACATCAGAAATATCCATACCACCAACATTTGTAACATTAATACCTAAAGCACCAACAGTAAATAATTGACCGCTATTTGGTGAAATAGGCGCGCTATTAAGTGATCCTTGTGTTACAAGAACATCCAAGTCTGCATCTATGTTGTAAAGTGTTGTAGCTGTAGCACCTACACCAGCAAAATTATTAGTGTAAGCTGAAGCAAATGCGTTAGGAGTTCTACCATTATTTGGATCTCCCATTGCATAAGCTAACGGTGTATCTGTTCCTGCTATAGTACCATCATTAGGATTAAGGCGAAGGTCTTGACCTGTATTGCTTACAATTCTAATGCGATCTGGGGAAGGATTAAAATCAAGACCAAAGTTTGCACCTGTCAAGTTTACAGGCTGCATTCCAACTTGAGTAGCAAGACCTGTACTAGTGTTAATGGTGTAAATTCTACCCATATTACTAACAGCAAAAAGCACTCTAGTAGCTGGTCTAAAATCTATTCCAACTAATGATTCACCTGCTTGCAATCCTGTAATTGATACAGTATTAATAATAGTGCCTGGTGTTGAGCTATTAAAACTTACTAAACGATTTGTTGTAGTTAAAGCAAAAACTGTCTCTCTTCCAACACGACCTTTAGATTGAGCAAAAGCTGTAGAAAGACAAACTATACTTAAAATTAAAGCAAAAAACATTTTACTGATAAATTTCATCTATATATACTCCTAAGTACAAAATTTACATAACTTTAACTTTGCTACTATATAAATTTATAGCTAATTTATTATTATTAGGTATTTTACATAGCAAAATAAAGTTAATAAAGAGCTAACACAACCCCAGTAACTAACTGGGAAATTTTCACATAAAAACACTGGTCATAATAGTTTGCAGCAAAATTTATTCCTTAATTAAAATAATTAAATTAAAATATAACCATAAAAAAAACAAAAATCTTAATAACAAAAATAAAGGAATACTAAATTTATAAAATTTAATAAAGTCATTTATTACAAATATTTTTTGCCCAAAATAGAGTAATCTTAAGTTATTTTGATATTTAATAATGCACTACACACAAGCTATAGTTAGCATAATGTAAAATTACTATAAACAAAATACAAAATACTCTTTTAACTAAACTAACAACGCTTTTAAGGTTAAATTATTTTAGTGAGAAAATTTTAGTTCAAAGTTGGGGGCGCGCGGGAATGAGATTTTTGGAATTTTTCAAAAGCTATTTTTAATTCTTTATCAAAGAAAGAATTTGTTTTAGTTAGCTGAAAACAAACAGAATGTAAAGTTGTTAATATTACTAAGCTTTCCAAATTACTTAGCTGTGTTGCTGTTGATATGGGGCAAAGGCAAGGTTTTTCTAAACTTTGTGAAGAAAAATTAACTTTACTTTTTTCTTCAATTAAAGCTAGTTGGTTTAAGTAAATTACCCGCTCAACATTATTAAATCTCTTGAATGTAGTAGTGTCTACAACAATACTAGTAGATCTATCTTTTTCTTCCTTTATCAAATGACAATGAGATTTAGATAAATTGCTAGTTTGCCTTTTACTTGTGTCATAACTACTTTTTTCTGAATTGTCTCTAATACAACAAGATGTCTCTCCATCAACACAACAAGACATTGAACAAATTTGTTTTGTTGATGCAAAAAAACCTATAAATATGTTTAATGGAAGTAATGTGGTTAAGACAGAAAACAATACTAAAACTGCCAAAACAGCCTTTAAGACAAAATTTGGTGAAATTTTAGTTTTTCGATTGAAAAACCACATTTTGAAACCTTTGTAACGATTACATTAATAGATTTAATTTAGTGTTGAGTCAGAAGCAACTTGGATTTTATGTTATCTCAGATATTCTAGCAACTTATTATTGGCTAGTTTTAGGTAAAATCTTAAAAGCTATAACTAACTAAAGCATAGTTAATAAATAATTTATCTAAGTAGCTAGAATTTAATGCTTTGTAGTATACTTTTTAACCCATAACAAAAATGTAGAAATGCAGAAAAGAGGAATATTATGCACCACATAATAACAAGTTTATTTAAACTAGTATTCTTTCTAGCCATTACTGCCCCAATTTTAACATTTGCTCAATCTGCTGGCTCGACCTCTGCCGCTATTACAGGTCGTGTTACAGATGAGTCAGGTGCTTCAATTGCTGGTGCAACAATTTTACTCACTCAAACAGATACAAATCTATCACGTGAAGCTGTTTCTTCAACTGATGGTCTTTATACACTTTCTCAACTCCCACCAGGAGCTTATGAGGTAAGTGTTTCTGCGGATGGTTTTAAGTCTTTGATGGGACGTATTTCACTTTTATTAGGTATTTCCACTCGTTCAGATTTTGTTTTAACCATTGGAGCAACTTCTGAAGTGGTTGAAGTAGTAGCTAGCGATCCAGCATCTCAAGAAAATATAGAATCTAGTACAAGTGTAGAAAAAGAAAAAATTACCGTTTTACCCATTAATAGACGTGAATTTTTAGATTTTGCTCTAACTGCTGCACGAGTTACAGTTGACCGTGTTCCTGTCCAAGGCGCAACCGCAACCTCGGGCCTTTCCTTTAATGGTCAATCTGCTCGTTTTAATAATATTACTATAGATGGTTTAAGTAATAATGATATAGGATCAGGATCCGTGCGTGCAACTTTTAGCCAGGAAGCTGTCCAGGAATTTCAAATTATTACAGACAATTATTCTGCTGAATTTGGACGTTCCTTAGGCGGCATTGTAAATATTGTTACTAAAGGTGGTGGTAATCAGTACCATAGCACAATTTTCTTCTTAAATCGTAATGATGAAATCAGTGCTAGAGATACTTTTGCTGCTACAAACGCAGATTTTTCCCAATATCAATTTGGGGCAACTTTAAGCGGCCCAATCAAAAAAGATAAATTATTTTTCTTCTCTTCATTTGAGCGTTTGTCTGTAAAACAAAATAATATTGTTACTATTAGCGATGATTCTATAGCTGCTGCTCGTCGCCAAGGTTTTGCAATTAGAAATGGAGCTATTCCATTTTCTGTTGCTACAACAAACCTTTTAGGTCGTTTAGATGGACGTTTAAGCCCTAATGACACATTTTATCTACGTTACAACTTTGGTGGAGCTTATAATGGTGCATTCCAACCGTTTGGAGCATTATTTGGAGAAGATACGGGTTCAATTCAAAACTTAACAGATAATACTGTAGTTTTTAACAATGTCTATGTAAATACTCGACTTAATTTAATTAATGAAACTCGATTTTTATATGGTCATCGAGATCAAACAGTTGTCCAAGTTAACCAAGGCCGGGCATAAGTATTGCGGCTCCAGAAGGAAATATTCTTTTTGGTAGTTTTCTTTCTCGCCAACCTCGTGTAGAGGATATTTTTCAAATTGTTAATAATGTTTCTCTAACACGTGGAAGACACCAAATTAAATTTGGGATTGACTTTAACTATACAAATCTACCAGATAAGAAAAGTAGTGTTCCATTTTTTGACCAAGGTAATGCAACGTTTTCCCCTATAGATTTTTCTGCTTTAACCGGCATTCCTAACTTACCTGTATTAAGTTCTTTACAAGCATTTGATCCTACTTTGCGAACTCCTCAGCAAAGAGCATTTTTAACCGCTGCATCAGCGTTAATACCTGCTCTAGCACCAGGTTTTCCAGCTAATTTACCTTTAGCTAGTTTGCCCTTACCATTGCTTTTTGTACAAGGTTTTGGGGACACTCGTTTAATTATTCCTACAAAATTTTTTACAACATTTGTACAAGATGATTTTAGGTTAAGACCAAATCTCTTAATTAGGGCAGGTCTTCGTTATGATATTAACCGCGTTCGTTTTATGCCTACTAATAACGGTAATTTTAGTCCTAGAATAGGTTTTGCTTTTAGACCTACTCAACTACCTAAACTAACAATTCGTGGTTCTTATGGCTTATTCTTTTCTACACCATTAGTTGGCGCAGCATTTTTCTCTCAACTAAGCACATCTGGAGCATTAAAAATTCCTGTTATCCCTTTCCCTTTCTCTATACTGCCTTATAACACATTGCCAGGCCGTCGTTTTCCAATCAGTAACGACATCCCAGCAGGTATAAATTTTGAACCACAACTTACTAATACCTTACAATTTGAACCCAATGTTCGTAATAGCTATACCCAACAAACAAATTTCGGTTTAGATTACTTAGTTAATAATTCTACCGTTGCATCTATAGGCTATACTTATGTTCGTGGTGTTAAACTATTTAATTCCAGACAAATTAACCCTGTAGTTAGACCTATTCCAGGCGATTTATTAGGAAGTTTAAGAACTGGTCGTTCAGATCCAACGACGGGCCAAATTACACAATTTGAAACTGCTAACGATAGCTACTTTAGTGCTTTAACCATAGCAGTAAATCGCCGTTTTACAGGTAATTTTGGCGTTTTAGTAAGCTATACTTTTGCAAAAGCTATTGATAATGCTTTTGATTTACGTACTGATGTAGTAGATAAACCTGTTAACCCACTTAGAATAGGTGATGAGCGTAGTTTATCGGTTCAAGATGTACGAAGTCGTTTTGTTTTATCAGGACTTTGGAGACTTAATTACACTAAAAATCCTATTTTAAGAGACTTTCAACTTTCTTCTATAATTACCTTAAACTCTGGTCGTCCATTTAATTTATTAGCAGGTGCAGACCTTAATATGGATGGAGATAGCGGAGATGGTGATAGACCATTTTTCCAAGGTGTTAGTTTACCTCGTAATGCTGGCATAACAGGTGGATTTGCTAACGTTGATGTAAGACTTTCAAGAACTGTAAAATTGGGCGAAACCTATGAATTTCAAGGTTTTATTGAAGCTTTTAATTTATTTAACCGTGTTAACATTAGCGAAATAGGTCGTATTTTTCCAGCCGATGCACAAGGCAATTTCCAATTGCCTGCTAGAGATGGAGATCGCTTTATTGCTACCTCAGATAGATTTCGTAATGCTTTTGCACCTCGTCAATTTCAATTTGGCTTCCGCTTAGTTTTCTAAGCTTAAGTAAAATAGCCCAGCAACTGCTGGGCTATTTTACTTAACTTTCTAAAGTATAATATTTATTTTTTATTTTCCTTCAACAACTCTTCATCTATTTCAGACTTTTTTGTAGGCACTTTTTCTTGATAATACTCTAAAACATCATTGCTATCTTCTATTGTTGTCCCATTAGAATTAGTTAAAAGTCTTACTCTTATTAATTCCACTTGACTATTAGTAATATTTATTTCTTGTCTCAATTTCTGTTCTTCAAATTCTAGTCTTGTTCTTTCTTTAGCAATTTGTTCTTTTTCGTTTTCTATTTCTGTTCTAATAATTCTTTCACCTTCACTACGATTAAGAAAGCTTCTTGTAAGAAATTCCCTATCAATATTTTTTAATCTAAAATCTAGTTGTGCATCACGAGCCATTAGAATTCTTAGTTCGCTTTCAATAGCAGCAAATCTATCTGTTAATTTATCTAAACGGTCTTGCTCTATTTTTAAAAAAAGTAAATCTGT
Organism: Blastocatellia bacterium; assembly: GCA_016713405.1. Classification (NCBI taxonomy): domain Bacteria; kingdom Pseudomonadati; phylum Acidobacteriota; class Blastocatellia; species Blastocatellia bacterium. The sequence goes on along the minus strand of JADJPF010000001.1, from coordinate 367,911 downwards.
CATCTTACGTTGTTGAGCATTTAACTGACGGATTTCTTTTGCTAAAGCACGAATTTCTTTTGATATTTCTGCTCCATTAGGTTGGTTTGCAGTTTCAACAATTTCCTTAACGTTTTTTTGGGGTTCTGTTCGAGGTTGTTGTAAAGCGAAGAGCCAAACGTTACCATCAATAAATGGACAAAGCATAGTCAATAAAATGCCAGCTATTACCTTTCGTTTGAATCTCATCGCTTTTTCCCCTGTTCTCTTAGCTATAAAAGCTTCTTATTACGTTTGAACCATTAAAGCAGAAAAAAGTTCCAAAAAAAGTTGCCTTTTTAGAAAAAATTTTTTCCGTAAGCTCTAAGTTCTCAAGTCTTGCAGTTAAACGGCAATTACACTATCTTAATTAGTTACGATTTTTTACAGATTGTTAAATAACTCAAAAGACTGGAAACTTTATCCTCATGACTGGACATGAAATTAGACAGAAATTTTTAGAATTTTTTGCTACCCATCAACACCGTATTGTAAAAAGCTCGCCTCTACTACCAGCCAATGACCCAACACTACTTTTTGCTAATGCTGGTATGAATCAATTTAAGGATGTTTTGTTAGGTTTAGAACCCCGTGATTATACACGTGCTGTTACTTCTCAAAAATGTATTCGTGCTGGTGGTAAGCACAATGATTTAGAAGAAGTTGGAAAAACCGCTCGACATCATACCTTTTTTGAAATGTTAGGTAATTTTTCTTTTGGAGATTATTTTAAGGAAGAAGCCATTGTTTTTGCTTGGGACTTATTATTAAAAGAATTTCAACTCCCGCTTAATAGACTTTGGTTTACTGTTTATAAAGATGATGACGAGGCGTTAGAACTATGGAAAAAAGTTGGTGCGCCAGCAGATCGAATCCTAAAATTTGGGGAAAAAGATAATTTTTGGCAAATGGGCGACACAGGCCCTTGTGGGCCTTGTTCAGAAATTCATTATTATATGGGCGACGATCTTTCATTACAAAAAGCAGAAATGGTTAATGGGCCCGGTGATGATGTAATGGAAATTTGGAACCTAGTTTTTATGCAGTTTAATAGAGATGCTAGCAAAACTTTAACCCCGCTGCCAAAACCCTCTGTTGATACTGGAATGGGACTAGAACGTATTAGCGCGGTACTTCAAGGCGTAAAAAGCAATTATGATACTGATTTAATCCGTCCAATTTTAAGTTTTATTAGTGATTTGTCTAGTCGTGAATATCAAGCTAACACACCTGAAGGAATGTCTATGCGTGTGCTAGCCGATCATGCCCGTGCTACAGCATTTGCTATTGCTGATGGAATTTTACCTGGTAATGTTGGTCGAGCTTATGTCTTACGTAAAATTATGCGTCGAGCTATTTATCATGGTAGCCATCGTTTAGGGCTTTCAGACGTTTTCTTTCATCAAATTACTGATTATGTCACCCATATGATGGGCGGCCCATTTCCAGAGCTTTTAACTAGCCGTAATTTTATTAGTAAAATTGTTCAAGGTGAAGAGCGTCGCTTCCGTAATACACTTAAGAGCAGTTTACCTAAGTTCCATGATTTGGTTGAGCGTCATGGAAATGAAATGCCGCCATACAAAGAGCTAGCAAAACTTTATGATACTTTTGGAATGCCACAAGATTTAATGAAAGTTATGCTAGAACACCAAAATCATGAATGGTCAGAAGAAAATTTTGAACAAGCTCTAGCAGAACTACAACAAACAACACAAATTGCTTGTGCTACCCCGGCTCAAACAAAAACCAAAGCTATTTATCAACAACTAGCTGAACGTGTGAAAAGCTCTTTTACTGGTTATCAAGGAACTGAACTTCTTGGAGCTAAAGTTTTAGCTCTAGTTTCTAAAGACGAAGAAGTTGCTGAACTTACACCTAGCCAAGATGAAAAAGATATATTTGAGGTAATTTTAGATCGCACACCTTTTTATGCTGAGTCTGGTGGTCAAATTGGCGACACAGGACTTTTAGAAAATGATTCTGTCCAGGTGCGAGTTTTAGACACTTTTTCACCTATTAGCAGTCTGATTGTTCATAAAGTAAAGGTAGAGCAAGGCACATTAAAAGTAGGTGATGAACTAGCAGCCTTAGTTGATGGTGAACGTCGTCGCCGAATTATGCTTAATCATACTGCTACACACCTTTTACACGCTGCATTAAAAGAAGTTCTGGGGCCACATATTAAACAAGCAGGAAGTTTAGTTGCTCCTGACCGCCTACGTTTTGATTTTACCCATTATGCAGCCCTTACAGACTCAGAAATTACTGAAATAGAGCGTTTAGTTAATGAGCAAATTCAAGTCAATACAGATGTTTCTAAACAAGAAATGGAGCTAGAAAAAGCTCTAGCTTCTGGAGCGGTAGCATTATTTGGGGAAAAATATTCTAGCCAAGTTCGAGTCATTAGCGTCCCAGGCTTTAGTACAGAGCTTTGCGGCGGTACACACGTTTCAGCTACTGGCGATATAGGTTTATTTAAGATTGTAACTGATAGCTCAATTGCTGCTGGAGTTCGTCGTATTGAAGCTATCACCGGGCCCGTAGCAATAGAGCGTTACCAACAAGCCTACAACCTTTTAGATAATCTAGCTATTGGGTTTAAGGCTTCTTGGAATGATATTCCAGGACAAGTTGAGCGTTTACAATCACTTCTAAAACAAGCTTCTAGCCAAATTGACAGCTTAAAACTTAAACTTGCAACTCAATCAGTTGCAGGCTCAATTAATGATGCTCGCTCAATTGGAAATATAAAAGTTTTAGCTCAAAAAGTTGAAGACTTAGACCGTAGCGGTATGCGTCAACTTGCCGACACGTTAACCCAAAAATTAGGTGCAAGTGTAATTGTTTTAGGAACGGCTGAAGATAACAAAGCAGCTTTGCTAGTACGTGTTTCTAATGACCTCACCAAAAAACTTAATGCAGGTAAAATTATTAAGGAACTGGCTGCAATAGTTGGTGGAAATGGTGGCGGAAGACCTGATCTAGCTGAGGCTGGAGGCCGCGATGCAACTAAACTTGATGATGCACTTACAGCTAGTTACCAGACTGTAGAAAAAATGCTATCGGCTAATTAGGTTAAGTTATTTTCTTTTTAAGGTTAATATAATCAATAAAGATGCTAAAGAATTAAGATATTTAACTTTAGCATCTTTATTTGTTTTATCGCCTGTTAAACACCAATCAATAGGAAAAAATAAATCATGAAAATTAAAAATCTTGTTTATATTGCAAGTATTTTATTATCAATAGTTTGTATAGTTAATTACTTCCCTAGCAGTGTTAAAGCACAAAAACAAGAATCTGCTGAAATATTAAAAAATCTAAAATGGCGTTCCATAGGCCCTTACCGAGGTGGGCGGGTTGCGGCTGTTGCTGGTGTAGCATCAGACGAGTTTACCTATTATTTTGGTGCAACAGGTGGAGGAGTTTGGAAAACAATTGATGGTGGCGAAAATTGGCGACCAATCACAGATGGACAAATTGGAACAGGTTCAGTAGGTGCTATTGCTGTTGCTGAAAGTGACCCTAATGTAATTTATTTAGGTATGGGTGAAAGAACTGTTCGCGGCAATGTCTCTCATGGTGATGGAATCTATAAATCAACTGATGCTGGTAGCACTTGGAAACATATTGGATTAAAAGATAGTCGTCATATTTTTAGAGTTCGTATTCATCCAAAAAACCCTGATATTGTTTATGTAGGGGCACTTGGACATTTATTTGGTGATAACACGGAACGCGGCGTTTTTCGCTCAACCGATGGCGGAAAAAATTGGACAAAGATTCTTTATAGAAATGAAAAAACAGGAGCAACAGACCTAATTATTGACCCTGTTAACGCAAATACTCTCTATGCTGGGCTTTGGGAAGTCCGTAGAACTCCTTATAGCTTAGAAAGTGGTGGTAAAGGTAGCGGACTATTTAAGTCTACTGATGGTGGAGACACTTGGACAGAGCTTACTCAAAATAAAGGCTTACCAAAAACCACAATTGGAAATATTGGTGTTACAGTTTCACCAGTAAATCATGATCGAGTTTGGGCAATTGTTGAGGCTGAAGAAGGCGGTGTTTTTCGTTCTGATGATGCTGGCAAAACTTGGGCAAGAGTTAATGAAGACCGAAATTTAAGACAACGCGCTTGGTATTACTCCAGAATTTATGCTGATCCTAAAAACTTAGATACAGTTTATGTGTTAAATGTCCACTTTCATAAGTCAAATGATGGTGGAAAGAGCTTTTCACCTATTAGCGTTCCTCATGGAGATAATCATGACCTTTGGATTGATCCTAATAATCCGCTACGTATGATTTATGGTGATGATGGCGGCGCGTCCGTGTCTTTTAATGGTGGAAAGACTTGGACAGAACAAGATCAAGCTACAGCACAATTTTATCGTGTGACTGTAGATAATGACTTCCCTTACAACATTTATGGAGCGCAACAAGATAATTCAACAGTAAAAATTGCAAGTCGTACTAATGGAGGTTCAATAGATCGCCGTAATTGGTATGCTATTGGCGGTGGTGAAAGTGGCTGGATTGCCCCTCATCCAAAAAATTCTAATATTGTTTTTGCTGGCTCATATGACGGCTTTTTTACTCGCTATGATCATATAACAGGACAAACCAGAGATATTAGCATTTGGCCTGATAACCCAATGGGAGCAGGCGCAGAAGGCTTAAAATATCGTTTTCAATGGAATTTTCCTATTTTATTTTCTCCTCACGATAGTAGCACTATTTATGCAGCAGCAAATGTTTTATTTAAGTCCACAAATGAAGGTGATAGCTGGCAAGAAATTAGTCCAGATTTAACACGTAATGATAAAAGTCGCCAAGGGCCATCAGGCGGGCCAATTACTAAAGATAATACTAGCGTAGAGTATTACGATACAATTTTTGCTGTAATGGAATCTTCCCTTCAAAAAGATTTAATTTGGGTAGGCAGTGATGATGGACTAGTGCATATTACTCAAGATGGCGGCAAAAACTGGCAAAATGTTACTCCAAAAGATTTACCAGAATGGATTCAAATTAATTCCTTAGAAGCGTCTCCACACAGTGCAGCCAAGGCTTATATTGCTGGGACAATGTATAAATCTGATGATTTTCGTCCCTATCTTTATAAAACTAGCGATTATGGAAAAACTTGGAAAAAAATAGTTAATGGTATTGCAGATCAAGCATTTACAAGGGTAATTCGTGAAGATCCAAATCGTGCAGGGCTACTTTATGCTGGTACAGAACTTGGGGTTTATGTTTCCTTTAATGATGGTGAGAACTGGCAACCACTACAATTAAACTTACCTGTTGTGCCAATTACAGATTTAGTAATTCATAAGCGAGAAAAAGACTTAATAGCAGCTACTCAAGGTCGTAGCTTTTGGATAATTGATGATTTGACACTTTTACATCAAATGTCTGATGAAGTAGCTAAATCAGACTATCATCTTTTTAAGCCAGAAGATCCTTATAGAATGGCTGGTTTTGCTCCACAACTCCAACCAACTGCAACAGTTGGAGAAAATGCGCCTAATGGAGCAGTGGTAAACTATTATTTCAAGAATAAACCTGATGCTAATACCCAAGTAAAATTAGAATTTTTTGATAGCAAAGGCATATTACTAAAAACTTTTGTTGGCAAAGATAAAGATGGCGAAGAAAAGCGAGACGACGATCCAAACAGACCTGACAGTTTTACTTATCAACAAGGACTAAATCGTTTTATTTGGAATTTAAGAGTTGAAAACCCAACTAAATTTGCTGGGATGATTTTATGGGGTGGAACTCCTGCAGGGCCAAGAGTTGTTCCCGGTAATTACCAAGTAAAGCTAACTGTTGGAGATAAAACATTTACACAAAACTTTGAGCTAAAAAAAGATCCTCGTCACACTAGCACACAAGAAGATTTTCAAGAGCAGTTTGATTTGCTAACAAAAATTAGTAATAAAATCAATGAGTCTCATTTAGCAATTATTCAAATTCGAGAAGTAAAAAAACAGCTTGACGATATTTCTTCACGATTAAAAGACCAAGCAATAGCCAAAAATAGCTTGGAATTAGCTAAAAGCTTAAAAGAAAAGCTTACAGCAGTAGAAGAAGAGCTTTATCAGACGAAGAATCGTAGTTCCCAAGATCCGCTTAATTTTCCTATTAAGTTAAATGATAAGTTAACTTTGTTGGCTGATACGGTTGGAGATGGAGATTATAAGCCTACAAAACAAGCTTATGCGGTTTATCAAGAATTATCAGGCAAGGTTGATGTTCAGTTACAAAAACTTTCTAGTTTAATAGATCAAGATTTGAAGAATCTTAATCAATCAATTAAGGAGCAAAACTTTCCAGCAATAATCTTAAAGGCAAGAAATAAATAACCATTGTTTTTATTGATGATCTTGGCTCTTAAATTGCCAAGATCATCAACTTAAAAATTAAGAAGTCTCAATAGATTCTTTTTCTCTATCTTTGCTATCTTCTTCTTGTTGGTTTTCTTTATCTTTTTTCTCTGTTTCAATAATAAATGTTGCTTCTGTAACTATAGGATTAATAAGTTTTGGAATAGTAAGTTTACCTGTATTACCTGTAGTAAAACTAACAAAACTATTATCGCTAACAATTTGACTTGAACCAACTTCTACAAAAGGGATAGTTTGGGAGGAAACGCTAGCAGGGCGTTGATAATAAGTGGATTTTAAGTAACGTTGGTAGAGGTAGCCAATAAATATCTTAGCACTAGCCATTACAGGAGCAGCCAAAACAATTCCTAAAATTCCAAATAAATGATGTCCAAGAATAATGCCAACTAATACCATAAATGGATGGAGTTCTAGTTTTTCTCCTAAAATTTTTGGAGTTAAGATAAAACCTTCAATACTTTGAACAATTGGATAACAAGCAATAACCGCAACTATTCGCCAAGCTTCAGGATGACTAATTGCAGTAAAACTAATTACTAAAACTGCGGCTGAACCAGTACCAATATAAGGAACTATATGACCAAATCCAGATAATATGCCTAAAGCAAACCACATAGGCACGTCTAAAAAGAAAAATGCAATAACATAAAGTGTAGCCATCGCGCTACATACAATTAGTTGTCCTCTAACAAAGTTACGTAGTACAGCATCAACTTGTCCAAATAGTTCAGAAACTGTTCCTCGATTACGTGGGGGTACAGTTTGATAAAGCATTCCTGTAAGTATACGGAAATCTACTAGAATATAATAAATAAATAATGGGATTAAGATTAAGTTTAATACGCTAGCTGTAATACTACCAATTTGTAAGATACTACCTTTAACAAAACCAACAACAGGTTCTGTAACGGCTGAAGGATCTTGAGTAAATTCATTAAAGCTTTCAAAAACTTTTTCAAAGGCCGCAGGATTGCGAGCGCGAAGAGTATCTAATTTAGGTTGGGCCCAGGTAGCAACAGATTTAACAACATTAGGAAGTCTAGCAATAATATCTGAAAGCTGTAGCCAGAATTTTGGTAAGAAAACAAATAAAAGTACACCTAAAAACAAACCTGTCAGCAGTAAAGCAATAATAGTTGAATTGGAACGAGAAAAGCGATAAGCCTCAAATCGTTCTACTAAAGGTTCTAAAATATATGCAACGGCTAGAGAAATTAGCAGAGGAACAAAAACAGGAGCAATAATTTGTGATAAACGCTGCACTACACCAATACCCATATAAGCAAGCAATAGAAAGCCTAAAAGCGTAACAATAAAAGGAAACATTTTAGGCCATTTGTTAGAGCTTGGCCCAATAGGTGGTAGGTTTTGTGTAGATGATGGCATAGTTAACCCCTTTGTGTGCGGCGATACTCTACTAATTCTTGGTTTACAAAATAAATATAATGTAGTCCAGAAAAAACAGTCATAAACAGAGATAAAACATAAAAAATAATTAAGTATTCTTGATAGTAACCTATACTATTACTAATAAGAAAGACTAAAACTGTAATTAATAAAATTGTTGTATTCCATTTACCAGGTTGAGAAGGCTTAAAGTCACTAAAGCCAGTTAGTTGGCGAATAATTAATGCTACTACAACAATACCTATATCTCTAATTATGGTAGCAGCAGTTAACCAAATGGGTAGGGGTTGATAACCTTTATCAGGTAAAGTTAAAACCAGGTAAGTAACAGTAAGTAATAATTTATCAGCTATAGGATCTAGCCATTGACCAAGTCTGCTTTGTTGATTAAATCGGCGAGCTAAAAAACCATCTAGACCATCACTAATACCTGCAATAAAAAAGATTATCAAGGCTAAAGTAAAATTTAGCTTTAGGATTTCCCAAACAAAAAACGGAATCAACAGGATTCTAAGTAATGTTAATAGATTGGGAATAGTTAAATCTTCTTTTTTCACAAGAGTTTAGGCTAACAGCTTTTAGTTTAATCATTGATTTAGTAAAGGGATTTTTATGCCTTTATTATTAGCAACTTCAACGGCTTCATCATAACCAGCATCAACATGACGTGCAACCCCTATGCCAGGGTCATTAGTAAGAACACGGTTAAGACGTTTAGCGGCCAGGGCAGTCCCATCAGCAACACTTACTTGGCCTGCGTGTAGACTATAACCTATACCAACTCCACCGCCATGATGAAATGACACCCAGCTAGCACCAGAAGCCGTATTTAGCAAAGCATTTAATATGGGCCAGTCAGAAATTGCATCAGATCCATCTTTCATATTTTCAGTTTCTCTAAAAGGAGAGGCAACCGATCCGCAATCTAAATGATCTCGCCCAATAACTATTGGGGCAGAAAGTTTTCCTTGTTTAACTAGGTCATTCATTGCTTCAGCAAATAAAGCGCGTTCGCCATAACCTAGCCAACAAATTCTTGCAGGAAGACCTTGGAAAGCGATTCTTTCACGCGCTAAACGTAGCCAACGTGCTAGAGCTTCATTTTCTGGAAAAAGTTCTAGGGCTAAATCATCTGTGCGACGAATATCAGCCGGATCCCCTGAGAGAGCTACCCAGCGAAAAGGCCCTTTTCCTTCACAAAATAGCGGACGAATATATTCAGGTACAAATCCAGGTATATTAAAAGCATTGCTTACACCTTGTTCTTTAGCCTGAGCGCGAATGTTATTGCCATAATCAAAAGTTACTGCACCCATTTTTTGTAGCTCTAGCATTGCTTCAACGTGTTTAGCCATTGCAGCTTGAGAGAGTTTTATATATTCGCTTGGATTTTCTACACGTAAAGCAAAAGCTTCTGACAAACTCAAACCATTGGGAACATAGCCATTTAGAGCATCATGCGCACTAGTTTGATCTGTTAGCACATCTGGAACAATGCCACGTCTTACAAGTTCTGGTAAAACATCAGCACAATTTCCAACTAAGCCAACTGATAAAGCTTGACCTTGGGCTTTAGCTGTTAAAACTAAATCTAAGGCTTCATCTAAAGAATAGGAAATTTGATCACAATAACGGGTTTGAATGCGCTTTTCTATTCTTGATGGATCAACATCTATACCTAAAAAAGCTGCTCCATTCATTACTGCTGCTAAAGGTTGTGCGCCACCCATTCCACCAATACCGCCAGAAACTACTAATTTACCTTTAAGACTACCTCCAAAATGCTTATCCGCAACAGAGGCAAAAGTTTCAAATGTACCTTGTACAATTCCTTGTGTCCCTATATAAATCCAGCTTCCTGCGGTCATTTGACCATACATCATTAAACCTAGTTTTTCTAGTCGATGAAATTCATCCCAATTTGCCCAATTACCAACTAAATTAGAATTAGCAATTAAAACCCTTGGAGCATATTCATGAGTGCGAAATATGGCTACAGGTTTACCAGATTGGACTAACAAAGTTTCATCGTCTTCTAAATTAATTAAGCTTTTTACAATTGCTTGATAACATGCCCAGTTACGCGCAGCCTTACCAACTCCTCCATAAACAATTAAATCTTCAGGTTTTTCGGCTACATTTGGATCAAGATTATTCATTAACATACGTAAGGCAGCTTCTTGGTGCCAACCCTTGCATTGAAGTTTATTACCATGTGCTGCGCGAATTTCCTGCATTAAATTGCCTCCATAAGCATAAAAAATTATTTTGGGCTTTCTTTATTAGTTATTAATCTGTGGTAATTAATCTAGCGTCAAGAAGGTTAATAATACTTTCCATTACTTCAAAATCTGTAAAAGCAACTTTTTCTAAAACTTCTTGAACTGTTGCTTGTGCGCCAATGGCAAAAAGTACAATAGCATCAACATTAGAGAGACCTGATTGAACAGCCTTTTCCGTACCTGGTCTAAGGTGAGCATCTAGGCCAGAAGAAAATTTAGTTCTTAACATCTCAAATTCATCCATTTGGCGATAACCTTCTAATAAAAGGTTTTCCATACGATCTTTAATCAATGACTTAACATTACATACCTTAGTTTCAAAAGTGAAACTGCCTTGTTCTAAGGTTAATGATCGAAAAAAAGCTTTTAAGCCAGAATTTTTTCCATAAGAAGCATTGATAATATTTCCTTCTTGAAAGTAAATATGAACTGGATCACGTAAAAAACTAGTATTAATTACTAGCTCACCACTTTTTCGGTTGTTATTAATTATGTGTAATATATCTGGGAGTGCTACTTCAGAAAGTTGGCCTTGTAAAGCTCCTGAAGTACCACGACGATATTGAGCATCTTCAACTAATCGTCTAACTCTTAATTGTAGTTCACGTACAGAGAAAGGCTTACTTAAATATTCACTAGCACCTTGTTCTAGCCCTTCTATTTTATCGTCGGTGCTGCTTTTAGCAGTTAGGAAAAGAAAAGGGATGCTTTTAAGTTCTGGATGGCTACGAACTTTTTGTAGTAGCTGCATACCATCCATAATGGGCATCATATAATCAGAAATAATTAAATCTGGTAATTCTCTTAAAGCTAGTTCATAGCCTTTACTTCCATCAAAAGCAAAAACTAGGTCATATTCTTCTTCTAAGGCTGCTTGCAAAACATCCCGTGTTAATGGTTCATCTTCAGCAATCAATAGTTTTGGACGTTGTATTAAAGGTTTAGCAGCTAAATAGCTACCTGTGTCTTCACCCACACCTTTAGTTTTTTTAATGATTGACTGTACAATTTGTTGTAAATCTTTTGTTTTACTATTAGCTACTTCATCTGTACGGGTTTTCTTTAGAATTGCTTGGACACGTAGTTGAATACCTAATTTAGGTCTTTCTCTTGAAACTTTAGTATCAAATCCTAAGCGAAAATCTTCTATTTCACTCCATTTACCTGATTCTGGGATAATAAACATAAATGGAATAGTTGTAGTAGTAACATTTTCAATAACTTGTCTAAATAAATCATCTACTTTTTCTGGATGTTCAGTATAATCAACTATAATTAAAGCAGGCATTGTTTCTTCAATTTTTTCTAATGTTGGATCAATTTCTGTTTGCATTTCCGCAGCAACAGTGCTTAAGACTTCACTAATAATTGTAAGTAGTGATTCATCGCGTACTGCTACTAGAATTGTCTTCATTATAGAACCCCAAAAAGTTAATTAATAAATGATTTAGAGTGGGAAAATTGCTTCTATATTAAGGCAAGCTTTAGCGGGAGACAAATCAAATCAGCTTATTTCTTAGTTTTGCATCTATTCACAATAATAAAAAATCTTATTTAATTTAGGAAGTTTATGATCAGCAAAACAGAAAATATATCTACTCAAATTTTAGGTAAAAAAGGTGAAGAAATAGCAAAAGATTTCTTAAAAAAAGAAGGCTATAAAATTGTTGTAACTAATTTTATAGTATATCTACGTCGTAGTTTATCAGGCCAACCTATCACTGGAGAGATAGATATTATTGCATATGATGAAGATGTACTTTGTTTTATTGAAGTTAAGACTAGAAGCAGCGATTTTTTACCACCAGAAGCAGCAGTTGATTTACGTAAGCAACTAAAACTTAAAAAAGTAGCTAAAAAATATAGACAATTATTACAGCTTAAGAATATAGTTTATCGTTTTGATGTGGTAGCTATTGTGTTAATGGAAGATAAATTAGAGATTAGGTTAGAGAAAAACTTCTTTTCTAATAAAAGCAAAAATAATTTTGATCTGTAAAAAAGCAAAGTACTACTAATAGTCCTTAAGTAGGACATAATATCTAAAGCAAAATATTAATTTATTTCTAGTTTGTTTTGCTAGTAGAAATACTCTCTTTAATTAATTTATAAGAGTTAACAAGGTTAAACACTGTATCAAATACAAGCCCTTTAGTTTTAGTAACTTCAGCTACAACTATTTTGTTTTGCAAATCTTTAATTACAATTTCATTTTGGTTAGATAGACTTTGCCAAGTTTGACCAACTTTTACTTGTTGCATGTAAATTTCCTTTATTATTATTCAAAAAACATATTTGAAGTTATTTAGTAGCAGCAAAATTATGACGCGCTGCGTTATAATCTGTCAAGAATAAAACCCTATTTTCCATTTTGAAAGTTAGTTAATTCTACCTTGTCATGCGCACAAAACACTTTTACTTCATTAGAATGAGATTGTACAAGTCTACGTAAGCGCTCTTGATTATTTATTCTAGCTTCAGGATCTACTTGAACAATATTTTGAAAAAGCCATAATCCTGGAGTGCAATGATAGCCGCTTGGAGACATTTCTCCATGAAAAAAATATCCATCTCCACAATGTAGCAACCAATTTTCCTTTGTTTTAACAGCAATAGCACAATGCCCGCGACTATGCCCAACTAATGGTACTAGTAATATTTCTGTCTCATTATTTACTAAAGTTTGTACTTTATCAAATCCAAACCAGGTTTCGCCCTTTTCTAAAGAATGTATTGCCCAATCAGGCTTATGTTCCCACTGAAGCGAGCGATAGCGATTTTTTTCTTTTAAGCTAATTGGGTTCATAGCGGCTTTATATTCGGTCTCAAAAACATGCACTTTAGCTTTTGGAAAGTCTGAAAGTCCCCCTGCATGGTCAAGATCTAGGTGGGTAACAAAAATATGTTTAACATCTTCTAGCTTAAAACCTAGTTTAAGAATTTGTTGAGCAGCGGTTTCTTCTCTATCTAATTTAGGTCTTACTGCTGCTACAAAAAACTTACCTAGTCTAACTGTTGGTTTTTCAATATCTTGCAAACCTATTCCAGTATCAACTAATATTAATCCTTCATTAGTTTCAATTAATAAACAATGACATACCATTTCACCTGGAGAGAAAAACCCATATTTAGTAGCAGAAGTTATACCTAATAATGTTAAAAAAGGTAATTTTTTACTATCTATATTGCTAGTATTATCATAACTAGGGCCATTAACTAAGTAAGAACTATAGGGACACATGGTAGCACAATTTAAGTGATGAACACGCATTTATTTACTAGATCCTAAGTAATTTTTAACAAAGTATTTTTTATACCCTTTATTAAAAATTTTTTCTAGCAGTTATGGAGATAGAAGTTTTGTACTAAATAGAAGATATTTAGAGAAAGATTATTAATAATAGCTTAGAATCAAACAAATAGCTGGCAAGAATCTTTAAAATGCTCTTGCCGTCTTACTCTGCTTTTAATATGATTAACCCTAAGCAAAAAGACTTTTATAGACCCTTTAGCCAAGCCTGCCTGCAAGTTTTAGCTATTGGACTGTTAAAAGGTAGCTATTTTATAAAGGTCAGCAATATGCAAACTTATAGCAAGACAAAACCCAAATCTATCCGAGAAATTGGTCTCACCTTACCAAATATTTTAGAAATAGCTCGTCAGGAATTAGCTAAAAAGCGTCCTTTTCGTATGCAAGTTTCTGGCAATAGTATGACACCTAATATTTGTGATGGTGATTTTGTTACTGTAGAAGCAGTTGGTCTACAAAAAATTCATGTTGGAGATATTATCTTATTTGCTAGTATAAGTAATACTGCATTAGTCCATAGAATTACTAAAGTTGAAGTTCGTAGTGGAGTAAGTTATCTTACCACTTGTGGAGATGCTTCTAGTTATGATGATGTCTCTATTCCACAATCAAATGTACTAGGTCGAGTGACTTTAATTGAACGAAAAGATAAATTAATAAATCTTAATAATCCTTTTACTAGATTACTATCTCGGTTATTTACTTTATTGAATAGATTAAAACAACGTTCAAAAAAAGATTAATTATTTTATTAATATAAAAATTTAAGCATTGATTACTTTTGTGAGTACCAAAGTTAAAATTATTATTCCTAATGTAATTCTATAACCAACAAATACATAAGTTGTATGAGTTTGCAAATAACGCATTAGTAATTCAATGCTAATATATCCAACAATTGCGGCTGCAATTGTTGCAACTATTACAGAAGTATTCATTTGTCCAACTAATTCTTGTCTATATTTATAAAGTTCATAAACTCCTGCACCAAAAATAGAAGGAATACTTAAAAGAAATGAAAAGCGTGCAGCAGACTCACGAGTTAAACCCATAAAAAGCCCTGCTGTAATTGTTGTACCTGAACGAGATGAGCCAGGAATTAAAGCAAAAGCTTGTGCAATTCCAATAAAAATAGTATCAAATATAGTTAATTGTTCTACAGTGCGGATACGTCTGCCGTGTAATTCAGCTAAAGAAAGAAATATAGCCCAAACAATTAGGCTACCTGCAATAACATATAAATTTTTAGTAAAAACACCTTCTATAGTTTTCTTAAATAATAAACCAGATACTACAATAGGAATTGAGCCAATAATAATATACCAGCCAAGTCTTGCATCTGGACTAAGGATCATGTCACGACCTTTTAGATAATATAAATTACCAACAAAAAACTCCCTAGTTATAGTAATTAGATCTGGAGCAAAATATACAAGCACTGCAAGTAATGTCCCTAGTTGTATTACAGCCATAAAAGCTGTCCATTGTTCTGGAGAAAGCTTATCCATTGTTCCAAGTAATTTACCAGTTAGTGTCATATGTGCGGTGCTACTGATAGGTAGAAATTCGGTTAAACCTTGAATAATACCTAATAGTAAAGCTTGCCAAAAAGTCATAACGATACCTTAAAATACATTAAATTTATTAATCTATTAATCTATTTTATTTGGAGTTAGTGTATTATTGATTAATGTTATTAACTCGCTTCGTCGGAAAGGTTTAGTAATTAAGCCTGCAAAGCCTGTAGAAAGAATTTTTTGACGCTCATTTTCTGCCAAAAAGCCAGAAATAGCTATTACCTGTATATTTGCTAATTCTGAAGACTTACGAAGTTCTAGCATAACATCATAAGGATTACGCCCAGGCATATTAACATCCATTAAAACTACTTTAGGCAAAAATCTTTCAGCCATTCTTAAACCTGCTTCAGTACTACGAGCAGTTAAAATTTCATGACCTTGACGTTCTATAATAGAAGTCAAAACCCTTAAACTATCCTCTAAATCTTCAATTATTAAAATTCTCGGTTGATTGCTAGAGATCTTTACCCCATCAAATTGTTTATCTCTATTTTCAATTATAATACTTTGTGGTGAGATTGGTAGACGTACAACAAAAGTACTACCTTGATCCTTTCCAGCACTTTCAGCTTGAACTTCACCCCCGTGAACTTCTACTAGAGATTTTACTAGAGATAAACCTATACCTAAACCACCGTAACGACGGGTAGATGAGCTATCAGCCTGACGAAAGCGTTCAAAAACTAAAGGTAGGAAAGTTGGTTCTATACCTATACCATTATCTTCTACTCTTACTTCTATCCACTTATCATTGTAAGAAGTGCTAATTTTTACATATCCCTTAGCACGAGAAAATTTTATTGAATTAGATAGCAAATTCCAAAATACTTGTTGAAGTCTGTTAGTATCAGCACTTATTTCAGGCAAGTTCATGGTTAAATTCTGCTCAATTATAACTGCTCGGTTATCTGCCATTTGTTTTACTGTTTGCACAGCAGAAATTACTACTAGATTTATATCTGTTGGCTCAATTTCTAGTTTTAATACTCGGTTTTCAATTCTTGATAATTCTAATAAATCATTGATTAGTTGTTGAAGTGAATCAGCATTATTTAGAACAGCTTTTAAGCTATTGTAAACATCTTCCTCAAGTCCTTCATGTTCAATTAATAATTCTGTCCAACCACGAATAGAAGTTAGAGGTGTACGTAGTTCATGAGAGAGTGTAGCAAGAAATTCATCTTTTAATCGGTTAGCCTCTCTAAGTTCTTGTAGAGCTTCTTGTAAACTCGCAACTAATCTAGCATTTTCCATTGCTACGCCAACTTGACGACCAATTGCATTAATTAATTGAATTTCATTGGTTTGAAACTTATGTTTTTGACGATGAGCAACTAAAAGTAGTCCTAAACCACGATTTTTAGATTGTAAAGTAGTAATTAAAACTGCTCGCAAGCCTAAACGATGAGCAATATCTCTAAAAATTGGATCTGGCATCTCATCTTTATCAATATTTTCTATTACATAAGTTTGTTTAAAATCTGCTGCGGATTTAATCAAACTTCTTTGACTATTAGGTTGGGTGATTAAAGATAGAATTGATTCTGGCTGTTGCCCATGATAGGCAACAGGTCGTAAGGATTCTTGCATTTCATCTAACAATAAAACTAGTCCTGTATCGGCTCCCATCACTTCAACAGTTTTAGCAAAAGCACTAATAATAATTTTATCTATTTCTAGCGATTTACTAATTTCTTCAGATATAGCATTTAGCGTAGATAGTTCACGGTTACGCTGAGCCATCTCTTTTTCTGCTTCTCTTTCCTTAGTAACATCTCTTACTACTAAAATCAGGTTGGCAACTTTGCGTTTTTCATCCAAAATAGGGTCAATATTTTGTCTTAAAATACGACTTCGCAAATCTTGAACTTCCACCTGCATACTAACACTAGATTTTAATGATTCTGCAATAGGTTCAAATCCAATATAAGCTTCAGGAGCAACAGAAAAGAGCTTTGATCCATGTTTTCCTACCAAATCTTCATTATTAGGATTACAAAGCCGGTTTAATGCCTGGTTAACACAAATTACTTTTCCTTCTTGATCCAACAGTGCTACGCCATCTGTCATAGAATCAAAGGTTCGCTGCCAATGTTCTTGACTATCAGCAATATGACGAAATAGATAAGCATTATTTATTGCTACTGCGGTTTGTGATGCAATTGCAGCAACTAAGTCAATCTCTGTTTCTTGCCAAATACGCACTTTTTCGCACTGATGAAGACCCATAATACCTATAAGTTTTCCAGATTGAACAATTGGGACTATTAATAAAGACTTTACACCTGTATTAATTAGTTCTGTTTTACCTTCAGCAAAAGGATAATCTGCAACATCATTAACTACTAATAAACGTTGATTTTTGGCTAACCATTTTAGGAGTTTAGGATGAAAAAACTCTAAATTCTCTTTTACAGAAGAAATATCTGTGGCTAAATATTCGCTTTTATGCTCTAAACTATGAAGACGTGATGTATCATAAATTGGCTCAAAATAAAGTAGTATAAAACACCGGTCAACAAGCAAAGATTGTCCTAGTTGTACAACTAATTTTTCAATTATTTCACTACGATTAAAAGAGTCTGCCAGGGTCTTAAACATCTGATTTAACAAAACTTCTTTTTCAGCTTGTGCGCGACTTTGCTCTAGAAGATTTGCCTGGCTAATCGCTACTGCTACTTGATCAGCAACTGCATTAAGCAAACTTACTTCTTCTTTTTTCCAAAAACGTTGTTTACCCTGTTGTTTTAGCCCAATTATGGCAATTAAGCTTTTATCTACATAAACCGGAACATAAGCCGCAGCCGGCAACCCTGTATCGCCTGTTGATTCTGTTGTCTCTGCTTCATTTTCTTGCTCTTGTTTTTCTCTCTCTTCTTTAGAAAACCTTACAGAACTAGTAACAGAAAGAAATTTACCACTATTTGACCAATCTAAATTATCTCCAAAAATTCTTCTATCAACTGCTCGTCCTTGCAAAGATTTTATTCCTGTAGCACAAAATTCACTTTCAATAACTATTTGCTTTTTGTTGCTATCAGCTAATCCAATAAAACAATGATCTATAGCTAAGGTTTTTGCTAGTTCTTCTACTGTAGTTTGCAAAACTTGTTTTGGGTCTAAAGAAGCTCGTATTGATGCTGTAAGCCTATTTAATAATGCTTCCCTTTCAGCTTGCCTTTGTAGTTTAGCAATTAGTTCTGCTTGCTCTAAAGCTATAGCTAGTTCTTGAGAAACTGTTATAACTAAATTCTGCTCATCTTTTGTCCATGTCCGAGTTCGATCACACTGATCTAGCCCAATAAAAGCTCGTTTATCACCTGTTGTTGCTATTAAGTAATATAAAGTAGATCGTACATTATTATCTTTAAGATATTCTTCTATAGATCTAAGTAATTCTTCACTTTGTGCATCAACATACATTACAACTTCGCCACTAGAAATGGTTTCTTGTAGTCCAAAATTATTTTTTATTGGAAAAACAGATCGTGTTAATGGGGATATATCTTTAGCACGATATTCAAAAACAATATTGCTAGTTTCATCCTCTTGAGGAGACAAAATAATATAACACCGGCTAACGGCTAAATGTCGTCCAAGTTCATTAACAGCATGTTGAAGAACTAATTCCCAATCTAGCTGTGAACCAATAGCTTTACTAATTCTTTTAATTAACTCTTCTCTTCTGACTGCTTGAACATCAATTCCTACATTTTTTACTAGTTGTTCTACGGTACGTACTCGATGAATTGCGGCTGAGGTTTGCTCAACAGACTGCTGCAAAATTTGTACTTCTGTATCATCAAATCCAGATTTAGAATGAGTAAAAAATAAAATCGCTCCTATAACTTGATCAGCAAAAGTTAATGGAAAAGCAGCACAACCAATTAACCCCGCATCTAGCCATTCTCGCCTTACTCTTAAAACAGTCTCTTTAGCTAAATTACGAATAATTAAATATCGCCAATTAGCAACACACCATCCAGGAATTGAATAACTTGCTGGTAGAAAATGCCCAAATTGAAACCTTCCTGTACTATAGCGTGCCTGTTCTGTATTAAGTAAACGACCTGTAGTTTCATCAATAATATTTAGACTAACAAAATCAAAAGCTAATATTCGTCTTAACTCTACCACTAGAGTATGAAATAAATCTGACACATTATTAATTAGTGTAAACTGTCTAGCTAGTTCATTAACTAGTAAATACCTATCAAATTGTTTGCGTAATTCAGCATAAGGACGAATTAGTTCTAAAATATAAGATAGACCACTTATTAAATGGGCAAAATGGGAAATTTCGCTTATTTCCCATTTACGAGAATCTTCAGTTTGTATAGTAATTAGTCCAACAATTGTATCGCCTAATTGAATAGGCATAGACATTAAAGAAGTTATCTTCCAATCAGAACTTATTTTTTTGTTGTTAAAACGTTTATCTGTAGCAATATCATTTACAGGCAGTGGTAAAGAAGAATTTAGTAATTCTTCTGTATAATCTTCTTCCCAGGGAAAAGATTGTCCTAAAATAGAACTCATCCCATTAGCACAATACTCATAAGTTGCTTTAGCCCCTGCGCGGCCTTTTTGTATAGTAAAAATCACTACCCTAGAAGCAGAAAAATCTTGCCCAAGTAAAATAACTGCTTCAGAGAAAATTTTTGATGGGCTAGGCAAAGTGCTTTGCCTAGCTGGTAGTAAACTACGTACAAAATCCTCTGTTCTGCTCATCTCGAACTTAACCTAACATGGCCGAAATTATTACACTTCTGGAACAGGTCGCCCCATCGATCGATAAATTGCTTCTATTTGTTCTTTTTCTGCTAAAGATTCCTTATGTGTTGGATCTAGTTCCAAAACACGCTTAAAAAGCTTTAATGCTTGGCGATATTTAACAAATGGTGGTAAAGCTTCATCATACTCTATTTTACGTCCTAGTTCATAAGTGGCTTGCACTAATTTTTTCTTATTTTCTGCATTACTAGGATTTTTCTCATACTCTTTTTCTAAATTAACCAGTTCGGCAGGCTTTTCTGGCTCTGGAACTTTGGTGTTTGCTCCTGCGGCTGGTGCAGCAGCAGTTGTATCCCCTCCAGATGTTGGAGAACTACCATATGTGCCACCAGATGTTGTACTTGCTGGTTTTACTTCTCAAGAATTAATTTTTTCATTTTCATTTACTGGTTTAGGCTGATTTCCATCACAAGCCACAAAAAACACAACAAAAGCTAACGCAATCACAAATTTTTTCATAAAATTAAAATCTCCAAAAACTATAACTTATTTATATTTTGTAGGGTTAAAATTTCCATCTAGCCTAGCACAAAACTATTTTCCTACCCAAACACTTACAGCACAATAAATCCTGTAACACTTCAACTACAAACTGCTATAATCAGAATTTATTAGCAACAGAATTTAAGTCGTTTCGTATCTTTTTGCAAAGATTCCCTCTAAAGTAACCAAGGACAAAAAATATGGTAGAACGAGTAATTAATCAAAGAGTGACCCCAAAAAGCAAAAGATTGTGGCGACGTATTTTTACACCCAGACTTGTCTTTTGTTTAGGTATTCTAGTATTAGCTATGACAGGGATTTTTGCTTACTTTTATGTTATTTATTCTGAAATGATAGATGCAAAACTCCAAGGTGATATTTTTGTTCGTGCTACTGGTATTTATACAGCCCCAGTAAAACTTAGAGTAGGCCCTTATACTAAAAAGGCTGAATTAACTGCCTATTTAGACCACATTGGTTATATTAATGATGCAAAGTTACGAGACCCAAAACGAGGTTTTTACACTGCAACAGATAATTTAATAGAAATTGATCCTAGTGATAACACTAATATTGATGAGCAGATTTTTTTCCCACATTTACAAATTAAATTTTCTAAGGATGGAAAAAACCTTAATTCTATTTATGATTTAGATAGCAAAAAAGAACTTTCAGAAACCATTATTGAACCAGAACTGCTTACATCTGTTAATAGCGATAAAGAAAAGCGTAAAAATATAGAATATAAAGACTTACCACAAGAGTTAGTTAATGCAATTGTATCAATAGAAGATCGTCGTTTTTTTGATCACCCTGGAATTGATTTTCGCGGTCTAGCCCGTGCAATTTGGCGCAATCTTTCAGAAGGCGAAGTCCAACAAGGAGGATCAACTGTCACCCAACAATTAGTCAAAAATTTCTTTTTAACCTCAGAGCGAACTTTTAAGCGTAAATTCTCTGAAGCTTTTATATCTGTTTTGCTAGAAACTAGACTAGAAAAAAAGCAAATTTTTCAAATGTATTGCAATGAAATCTACCTAGGTCAAGACGGGAGTTATTCAATTAATGGTTTTGGAGAAGCAGCAAAATTTTACTTTAACAAGGATGTTAGCCGCCTTAATTTATCTGAATCCGCTTTTTTAGCTGGCATTATTCGCGGCCCTGGTTATTACTCCCCTTTTCAACACGCTGATAGAGCAATCCAACGTCGCAATCAAGTTATTGATTCAATGGTTGTAGCAAATTTCCTAGACCCACAAAAAGCAGAAGAAGTTAAAAAGTCGGATTTGCAAGTACGACCTAAATCATCTAGTAGCAATGCTGAAGCCCCATATTTTCTAGATTATCTACAAACTAAAGTAAATGAAGAATTAGGAGATCAGATTTTTACTCAAAACTCTTATCGTATTTATTCTACAATAGATATGGATCTTCAACGTGCTGCTGACCAAGCACTAAGAAACGGCCTAGCACAACTAGAAAAAGATAATAGCAAACGTTTTAAGCCTGGTTCTTTACAAGCAGCCTTGATTGCTATAAATCCTAAAACAGGTGAAATTCTTGCAATGGTTGGTGGTCGGGATTACAGCACTAGCCAGCTTAATCGTGCTATTGAGGCTCGCCGTCAACCTGGTTCAGTCTTTAAGCCTATTGTTTACACTGCTGCACTTAATACAGCTTATGAAGAAAAAGATGACAAAATAATTACTGCCTCATCACAGTTTTTAGATGATAAAGCTACTTTTAGCTTTGGTGAAGGAAAAACTTATGAACCTGACAATTATGGGGAAAAATACACTGGTGAAAATGTTTCCCTACGTTATGCCTTAACCAAATCTCTTAATGTTGTTACAGTTCGTGTAGCAGAACAAACTGGCTATAATAAAGTAGCTAAAATGGCTGAACGCTTAGGACTACCTAAACCACAACCTTTTCCATCCATCGCTTTAGGTACAACTGAAGCAACACCTTTTGAAGTTGCACGTGCTTACACAACTTTTCCTAACCTAGGCACAAGAGTTGAGCCATTTGCTATTAACCGTGTAGTAAATTCTGATAGTAAAACTATTTATCAAGGTACAACTAAAAATCAACAATCTATTTCTCCTCAAGTAGCATTTATTATGAATTCCATAATGCAAGATGTTATGAATAAAGGAACAGGCGCACGCGCTCGCACACTAGGCTTTAACGCTCTAGCAGCAGGAAAAACTGGAACTAGTCGAGATGGTTGGTTTGCTGGTTTTACACCTAATTTAGTTTGTGTTGTTTATGTTGGCCTTGATGATAACTCTCAATTAGGTATAGAAGGTTCAAAATCTGCTTTACCTATTTGGACAGAGTTTATGAAAAAAGCTTTAGCAAAGCGTCCCGACCTTGGCGGTCAAGAGTTTCCTAGTCCTAAAACTGGACTTACTCAAGTAACCATAGACGCTAAAACAGGTCTTTTATCCGCCCCTGAATGTGGTGGCGAATCTTATGATGAGTACTTTATTACAGGCACAGAGCCAAAAGATTATTGTAGTACTAGTTCAACTTTTCCTGTTGACGATGGTGAAGAAGGCTATATCCCTCCAGATAATGACACTGTTAGTATTAAGGAGGATGACACCCGGCCACGTCGTCAAAGAGTAATAAAACAAATTTTCAAAGAAATATTTAAGAAAAATAATTAGCAATGGTTAATTTTTGTCAAATTTTTTTATCTGCATTTTTACTAGTAAATCCTTTTGTTTTTAACTTAACTTTACCTAAGCAAGATATAGCTAACAATACTTCTAACACAAAAGTAGTTAGTGAAACAGAAGCTATCTCTCTAGCAGAAGAATTTATTGTTAAAAATGGTTATACCCAAACACCTGCTATAGAAAAAAGCAAACTTACTCCAGAACTTTATGACAAACTAATTACTTTTGAACAAGTTATGAAGTTAAGACATAACAGTCTAAAACCTAAAGCTTATGGACTTATAAAAAAACGGCGCACGGGTCAAGGATGGACAATAGTTTTTACTAGAACTCCAAACAAAGAAGTTAACCCTGATAATGGTCGTGGCGTTTCAATGAATTTAGATGGAACTAATATTTTAATGGAACCTGTAGAATTTCCATTAAATACTGTAGATAAACAGCTTGCCGCAGAAGAAAAATCAACAAAGATAGAAGATAATTTGGAAAAATAACATGAAACCTGTTTTTTGTACCTACTGCAACACTCATATTTATAACTATACTGGTGCAATAGATAAGCTAGAAATAAAAGCCCAAAACTTTGTTCCAACTAATACTAAATTTAAGGTGCCAGAAAAAGGCCAAGAAATTGTTTGCCCCAATTGTGCTATAAAATTTGTTGGTATTTCTAACCAAAATAACCAAATCCGTATGATTATTGATTGGCACTATCAAGGAAGCGGTGATGTTGGTTCGCTTTGATCCTAGAAAATTTATTTGTTAGTGTCTACTTCACTAATAATTATACGAAATCCTATTGTAGGACTTCCTCCCTTTGGTGTGGCGCGGTTTCGGTGAGAAATCCTGCTAGCTCTAAGACTTTCTGCCCAAGACCCTCCACGAATAACTTTAAGATCTCCTGTTAATGGCCCAATTGGATTTTCCTTTGGGCTTTCTTGATAATATTGTGGGCCGTACCAATCTAGACACCATTCCCAAACATTTCCTAACATATCATATAAGCCTGTTGGACTAGGAGCATAACTAGCAACCTTAGTTGTTGGAAGCAATTCTCTAGCAGCAAATTCTAGCGTTGTACCTACACCAGAACCTTGTGCAGCATATTCCCATTCTGCTTCAGTTGGAAGGCGGACTTCTTTTTCCAAAATTTTGCTTAACCACTCACAATAATCAACAGCATCTTGCCAACTAACATTAACAATAGGATGATTTGGATAATCTCGCATATAAACGCCTTGCCAGTGAGGGTCTTCTGGCAATTTTCGTTTAGTAGCCTGACAAAAAGCTAAAAATTGTACATTGGTGATTTCTGTTCTGCTAATGGAAAAGGCTGCTACACTTATTTCATGTTGCGGTTGTTCTGTAATTGCTCCATCACCTTCTGCACTTCCCATTAAAAACTTGCCCGCTGGTAAACTAACAAATTCTGGTATAAGTACCCCATCCTTATCCACACCATAAACATTATTAGTAACTTTTAAGTCTGTCTTAAAAACTCTTGGTTTACCTAATTCTTCAGGCTTTGTTTCTGAAAGCAGCGATGGCAATGGATTACGAGAAACATATCTTCCTAAAAATATAATAGATACTCCAAAAACTACCAACGCAATAATAGCTAATAATTTATTTTGGCGTGAAAGTAAAGAACTCAAAATATTACCCCTTAAAATTATTTATGTAAGCAATTACTTATTAGAGAATAAACTTAATCTTGTAAATTTAGATAAGTTAAAAGTCTATTCCCTAACAAAAAGTTTTTCAACCTAGCTTATACTCTATATAAATTTAAGGAATAAATAAATTAAGCATAAACTGGACTATAAGCTTGTTTATGCCAGTTTTTTAATAGTTCTACTTGTCCTTGGTGATGAGATTTATGGCTAATTAAATGCCAAATTACCCAGTTAACTGGATAATCTTTTGAAACTCCTTCAGGAGTTTTTATAGAAAGATAACTTACTGAAGACAAATGTTTTATTTTTTCTAGAGTGTGATAATTAATAGTTTCTAGTAAATCTAAATACCAGTTCAATGATTTATTTGGAGCAAAACTCAAATTATTTGGT
The DNA here is from genome assembly GCA_016713405.1 of Blastocatellia bacterium. Lineage (NCBI taxonomy): Bacteria > Pseudomonadati > Acidobacteriota > Blastocatellia > Blastocatellia bacterium. The sequence continues at coordinate 342,862 of JADJPF010000001.1, read as the reverse complement.
TTTGTATCATCCCAAAGATATTGCTTGGCTTCTTGATTAAGTGGTTGACCTGACCATAGAACCTCACTGTAAGCAATATGTAAAAGCAGTGTACCAATATTTGGTGTATTAACTAAAGGCTGCCAACTTAATGCAGATTGAGGAAGTTGTTTGATTAAATCTATTAGTTGATTATGAGTTAAGGTTAATTTGTTAATACAGTCCTCAAGTAGATCTGAACTTGTTTCTAGTTGATTTAGTGCGACAAATATATTGTTCACAATGTCCTCCTTACTACTTTTTTATTAAAGTAGTAGAAAAAACTAAAAGCTTTAAAAACTAAAAAGCCCTGCGCCAAACACGCAGAGCTTAAGTAAAAAGCCTTTAGCTGTTTAGCTGTTTTTAACGTGGAGCAATTTGCTATAAATCGCCACAGATCCTAATTTGCCTAACAACATAGCTAATCTTACATAACAAAGTCAAGAAAAATTTTCGGTAGTGCTAAAAAAGTAAGGCTGAATAGAAATTCAGTATTGCCTAGAACGCAGGTTTAGAAACGAGTTTCGGCCAAAATGAATTGTCCCTCAGCATTACATTTTACTCACTACCGTAATTAATAGGTAATTAAAAGCAAAATAAGGCAACCAACTCAAATTGGTTGCCTTATTTTATTAAAATCTATTGTACTTAAATCTAAAAATTAAGCGCGAAGCATCATCATATCTGATTGTGGTGGGCTTAAGAACCCGCCAACTTTGCCTAAAATGTCTTGTACTTTTTGTGCTGCTGCTAATACGTTAGAAATGCCGCCGCTAACATTATTTAAGCCATTGGTGTTAATACCAAAGTTACCTAAGAATTTGGAAACAGAACCTAAAATGCCTTGTGCGTCTTGTGCAAAGCCTGTGCCTTTGGTAATAAGGTTGCTAGCTTTGCCAACGATGTCCATAACTTTTTGACCTATAGAAGTTTGGCCTAATAATTGACCTGCTACTTTAGCAACGCCGCCTAAATCGCCTTTGAATAAGTTACTAACAATGCCACCTAAACCTGAAGGATTTTTGAGAGCGGAAGGAAGATTTTTAACTAAATCCCCAATGCCAAATTTACCAGCCATACCACCAAATACATCTAAACCTGTTTTAAGTAAATTTTTGACGTTAAACCCGCCGCTGAGTAAGTTAGTTGCGGCTTTCGCAATCATTCCACCTAGAGGGGGAAACAGAGCATTACCTGCAAATCCTATTAAAGTTTTTCCTAAACCACTGGTTGCAAAACTCTTTACTGCATTAAATACACCACCTAAAGCTTTTCCAATTCCACCTAAGAATGCCATAACGAAATCCTCCTAAAAGTTTTTTATTAAATATAATTTTGAAATAATTTTTATTACAAATGTTTGTAATGTTATTTGTCTAACTTATCGAGCGAAAATTTTTAAAGTTGCGTATTAAATTAAAAAAGTTACAAATTACAAAGAATAATTATACAAAATTTCCAGATTTATTAATTTTCTTAACAAAAAGCAAAATTACAAAATCCCAAAAATAAAAAGTATACTGTCCCAAAATTGGGAATTTCTCTTAGCTTAAATAAATTATATTTATCAGTTTATTAATTTATTAATTGTATTAACTTCTTTTAATACAATAATATACAAATAGTATTTATTCTTAATGGACACTTGGCATTAGACTTGCGATATGACTAGGCTACAAAAATTTTAGGAGGCAAGTTATGGCTGCAAACCTTGATCTATATAAAACAACTATAAACACGCCACTAGTTTTTGCTGATAAAACCTTACAAGATCTGCTCCCCTGGTATATAAACTCAGAAAAAGAAACTCTAGTTTCTTTGGAATCTGCTTTAGAAAACAAAGATCTAGCTTTATTAATTTATCTTGGCGATATGCTTTATGGACATGGAGCTAGTTTTGGTTTTCCATTAGTAAGTAAAATTGGAAAAAGTATTGAACAAGCTGCTACTAAAAAAATTATCCTTTACTTGCTGCTCTTATAGAAACGCTAAAATTTTACTTACAAAGTGTAGAAGCCACATATTTATAACCCTTTAGCTATAAAAATTTTTGCGGCATCGCTACTAGCTCAGTAGGGCTATTTTAGCTAAAATAGCCCGTGCAACCTCAGCACTTTTTTCTAACATGCTAATCACCTAAAAAAGCATTATAAAACTTATTCTCTAAGGAGGGTGTACCAGTAATTTTGGTACTAATACATTATTAAATGGAAGAAATAGTCAATGATCTTTCATCTTATAGCCGAGAAGAACGCTTACAATTTTGCCGTATAGTTGCTAATATGATTGCCGCCGATCATAAAGTTACAGATGAAGAACAATCCCAACTTGCACTACTAGTTTGGCAAACAGGCTTGTCAATGTTTGAAGAAGATGTAGCAGAAGTAGTAAACAAAGAACTAGAAAATCCTTCCCCTTTATCAGACCTCATCTCGCATATTGAAAAACCTGATATGAAAAGGTGGCTTTATCGGGTAATGGTAGAACTAGCTTATGTAGATAATGAGTTAGCATCACAAGAAGCAGATAAGCTTAGAGAAATGGCCTCTATTTTTGGTCTTAATAAAGAAGCTGCCGAAAAACTAATTGAATGGACAAAAGAAAGTATTGAACTAGAAAGAGAAGAAGCAGAGATTATGAGCCGGTTGTAAACTTAAGCTAGAAACTTAGGCTAAAACCGGCTTAAGTTTTGTTATTTAACAGTATGTTCTACAACGGTATCACCAAAAAGGTTTTTCTTTTGACTTTTACTAAGTAATCCTGCAAGAACCATTTCATGATAGGCGCGAACAACTTCTCCTTCTGGAATGTTGTTTGCGCGAGCTATTTCAGATGCTCTTGGTAGTTTCTCACCTTTTTTTATTTGATTATCAGTGATCATAGTTTCCAGTTCTGTTTTTACTTGTACATAAATTGGGCCAGCTTGTGCAACATCTCTCATGGTTAACTTCATTACTTATTTTTCTCAGTATAGTATTTTTACTTCTATACTGCCTCCTCCCATTAATTAGAAATTCGCTAAGATTTTAGGAGTTGAGAAAGCACCCCTCTATTTTCTATTTAGCTATAAAAAATCTTATTTCTAGTTCTTGTGTTCCCAATATCCCAAAGTCTTTATAGATAGAATTTTAGATTAAATCAAGCAATACTATCCTATTTTTATAGAAACACTAACTTTAGTTACTTACTTAAATTTCAATAATACAATTTTATCTTTTAGTTCCTACTGTTGGTTTAGTTGTAGAATTATTTTTCTTAGTTTCTCCACTAGTAGATAGCCTAGTATTATTTACTACTCTTGGGCGACTAGAATTATTAGTTGTACTTGTTGGTTTAATAGAATTATTCTTTGGTGTAGCTATAGTTGGTTTAGTAGCACTGTTTTTTCCTGGTGTCGTTTGCGTTTTTGCGTCTGGTTTAGTTTTTATTGAAGGTGGTTTAACAGGTGGAAGAGAGTTTTTCAATGCTGAGTCTGGATCGCTAGTTGGTTTACTAGGTATTTTACCAGCGTTTTTAGCTGAAGGTAATGTACTAGAATGCGCAGAATTTTTATTATCACCACGAGAATTTTCTGCGTCATATCCAGGTGGTGGCGGTGGTGGTGGCAATGCTCCACCAGTAAAAGCAGATTTATCACCTGATAAAACTTCTGGTAAAGGGATATTACCTTCTAAACCATCTGTTTTAGAGGCTAAATAAACTTCTAATCTTTCTTTATATCTTTTTTCTTGGATTTTCTTTAGCTTTTCATCTGGTTCTGGGATTTCTGGAAATTTTTCAATTTCTTTATCTTTTAGATAGTATTTCATAAAATCTATCCAAACAGGTAAGGCAGATGTTCCACCTGTTTCACCACTGCCTAAACTTTTCTTTTCACCCTGATAACCAATCCAAAAACCAGCCACTAAACTAGGTGTATAACCAATAAACCAAGCATCTGTAAAATCATTTACTGTGCCTGTTTTACCAGCAATTTGCCTTTTATTAAGGTCTGCTTCTTTTTCAGATTTAATTCTTTTAGCTGTTCCCGCTTCTACTACACCTTGCATTAAAGAAACTACTGTACCAGCGACATGAGGAGAAAGAACTGGTGTTAGTTGTGGCTTTTCTTCTTCTATTAATTTGCCATTGCGGTCTGTAATACGCTTAATATAATGAGGCTTAGACCTACTTCCAAGATTAGGAAATGCACTATAAGCTGCAACCATTTCAATTAATGGAACTTCAGTCGCGCCTAAAGCAGAAGGTAGATAAGGGGCCATTGGGTTAGTAATTCCAAAGCGTTTTACAACTTCTGCACCCTTTTGTATACCAACAGATTGTAGCAATTTCACTGCTGGAATATTACGAGATTGAGCCATAGCTTTTCTTAAAGAAATTGCTCCCATAAAGCTACCATCGTAATTACGTGGCGACCAATCACCATAAGACACTGGGCTATCAATTACATATTCATCAGCTAGCCAACCATCTTCTAAAGCAGCAGAATAAATAAAAGGCTTAAAACTAGATCCTGTTTGACGATTACCTTGTGTAGCATTATTAAATTTAGAAAGGTTAAAATCATAACCTCCTACCATAGCTTTAATTTCACCTGTTGCTGCTTCTATGCAAATAAAAGCACCTGCAACTTGTGGTAATTGTTCTATAGTAACTGTCAACTCTTTCTTTTCTGGATCGACTTTTTTAATATAACAAATAGCGAGATCACCTTTTTTAAGTACTTTATTTAATGGCTCTTTAGTACCTGTAACTTCTTTAGGGGTTATTGTGGCTTTATATTCGCCCACTTTTATTTGTGCTAATTTATCGCTAACCTCCATTACTAAACCTTGAAGATACATTTTTTCTTTAATTTCTTGATCCCAATCCGAATGTTTATACTTACTTAAATCTTTAATATTTTCATCCTCTATTATATTGTGAAAATTACCACGCCATTTTGGATGTCGACGATCATAATCATGTAAGCCTTTGCGAACAGCTTGGACAGCTTGGAGTTGAGCTAGAGCATCAATGGTTGTGTAAACCTTCATCCCTGAAGTATGTGCAACTCTAGTTCCGTAGCTTTCTTCTAGAAATTGGCGGACTTCTTCAACAAAATATCCATAAGGTGAATTATTGTTTCCTGTGCGAGAATAAACATTTAATTTAATAGGTTTTTTCTTCGTTTTTTCTGCTTCATCTTTGCTAATAAAACCTTCTGCTACCATGTTATCTATTACCAAATCACGACGCATTTTAGCCCGTTTTACATCTCGTGTAGGTGAATAAGCACTTGGAGCTTTAGGTAGTCCTGCTAGAAGTGCCATTTCTTCTAACTCTAAATCTTTTATGGATTTACCAAAATAATATAATGCGCCTGCTTCTATCCCATAAGACCCTCCACCTAAGAAAATTTGATTACAATAAAACTCCATAATTTGTTCTTTGGTAAATTGTCGCTCAATTTGTAAAGCTAGTAGTGCTTCTTTAATTTTTCGAGTGACGGATTTTTCTGGAGAAAGAAAAAGCATTTTAGCTAGTTGTTGTGTTAGGGTTGAACCCCCTTCAACCGTAGATCCTGCTTGAAAATTGCGCCAGCCTGCACGCCCAATGCCTATTGGGTCAATTCCCCAGTGATGCTCAAACCGTGCATCTTCTATTGCCATAATTGCTTGTCGCATTTTTAATGGGATTTCATCATAACTAATAGGCATACGACGTTCTAAGGAAAACTCACCTATAACGGTTTTACCATCATCAGCAATAACCTGAGTTACTAAACTAGGTTTATAGTCTGCCAGTTGTTTAACAGCTTGAGCATCATAAGTTAGGCCATATTGATAGGAAAGTTCTAGCCCTGTTAATGTTCCTAAAATTATTGAAGTTAAAAATAATGCTAATAGTGTCCATTTAGAAAAAAATCTTTGTAAAAGTGTTGGTTTACTTGGAAGTTTTTCTGTAAGTAAAGTATTAGTTTTGACAACTTTAGATGATTGATTGGTGATGGGCAAATTGTTTGATTCTTGATTGTTTTCCATATCTTTTTCCACTGGCCTAAAAATTTTAGTTTGGATTAAACCTAACCAATTTTAGTTTGCAACTTTTTAGCTAAAAATTAAATATTTTAGCTAAAATTGGCTTTTAGCTAATTAATTTATTTAGTTATATCAACTAAGCAAATTAATTAGCTAAAAGTTAAATATTAGTCTTAAAAGCAAGCTATTTATTGCAAATAGGTGACTAATTATAATTGTGTGACTAAGATTGGTAAAGCAACAATCCTACTTTGTATTTACTGATTATTTATTATTCATAGCGTAAACATTCTATAGGATCTAGTTTAGCAGCTTTTGTTGCCGGCCAGACACCAAAAACTAAACCTATTAAAACAGATACTACTAAGCCTAAAGTTACAGCCCATAGAGGCACAACACCTGGTAATGAAGGCACCAGTAGACTAATTAATTGTCCAAGGCCAACAGCTAACACAACGCCTAAAACACCCCCTAAAAATGTTAGTGTCATAGCTTCAACAAGAAATTGAGTAACAATATCTTTACTTTGTGCGCCAATAGCTTTGCGAATACCTATTTCTTTAGTTCGTTCTGTAACGCTTACTAGCATGATGTTCATAACTCCAATACCACCAACTAATAAGCCAATACTAGAAACTAAAATTGCAATTATACCTATCCCCCCCATAATTGAATCAAATTGTTGTACAAAACGATCTGCTGTACCTAAATCAAAATTATCTGGTTCATTAAATTTTACACCCCTTTGACGACGTAAAATGTCTTGGGATTGCGATAAAGCTTGTTTCAACATTTCTGAGTGGGATTGAATAATTAGCATTAAGGTTTCGCTACGAGGTGAAACTTTTCTTGCTGTATGATATGGGACTAAAATATCATTATCTTCGTCATTTTCTCTAAAAAACTACTTTTTCTTTTTTCCAAAACTCCAACAATTTCAAATTCTTTACCCACAAAAGTAACTTTTTTTCCTATTGCTTGAGAATCACTTTGAAAGAGTGCGTTAGCAACATTAACACCTACCACCATAACATTGCGCTTATGTTGGTCATCAACTTCAGTAAAAAACCTACCTTGTCCAACAGATAAATTAACTATTTGGGCATAATTTGCTGAAACTCCTGTAACATTGCCCCGACGATATTTTGTTCCTTTATATTCAATTCTACTATCTGACCAATTAACAAATAAGGAGTTAGCCACATCTTTTATCGCGCTAGCTTGTGAGCGAAGAATTTCCCCATCTTCTTCTTTTAGAGGTTTTCTAAGCCGTTCTGCTCTATCTCGTCCACCTACACGAGGGCCCGTAGAAAGATGAAAAGCATAAATATTATTTGTTCCATATTCTTCAATTACATTAACTAAATTTTTTCTAAGTCCTGTTAATAAAGATGCTATTGCAATAACTGTCATTACTCCAATAACAATACCTAGTATAGTTAAAAAGCTACGAAATTTATTAGCTTTTAGATTTTCTACAGCCATTACAATGATTTCAACAAAAATTAACTTTGGCTTTTTCATTTCTACTTGCTCCTTAATTCTTAGTTAATGCAATAATTGGGTCTAGTTTTGCAGCTTTATAAGCAGGATAAATTCCAGCAATCACACCTATTCCACCAGAAACAAGTATTGAAAGTAAGACATAAGCTGGAGTAATTGTCATTGGTATTGGAGTAGCAACTGTAATTAATTTAGCTAACCCACTAGCAGTAACTAATCCTAGTACACCGCCAATAGCAGAAAGTAGTGATGATTCAATTAAAAATTGTAAAAGTATCTGACCTCGTGTTGCTCCTATTGCTTTACGTAAGCCTATTTCAAAAGTCCGTTCAGTAACACTTACTAGCATAATATTCATTACAACAATTCCACCAACAAGCAAAGAAATTAAAGTTATAGGAACAACGACCACAGCAATAGCACCTGTAAATTGATCTACTTGACCATTTAGTTGATCAACATTAATTAAGCCAAAATCATCATCTTCATTGCCTTTTAATTTATGTTTATTGCGCAGGGCTGTTCTAGCTTCTTCTATGGCCCTAGAGAAGACTTCTTTATCAGAAGTTTTACCATGTAGGGTAAGGCTTTGTTGACGGCCAAAAATATGTCCATAAGTAGTAACAGGCAAGTAAATTTGGTTATCAAAAGATTGACCAAACATTGAGCCTCGTTTTTCTTCTATTCCAACAACTCTTAAAGGGATTTGTCGAACTTTAATAGTTTTGTCTATAGCATCCACATCAGGAAAAAACTTATCTTTTACATCCATTCCAATTACACAAACCATTGCAGAATGCTCAACTTCTGAAGGCAGCAAAAACCGACCATCAACAATGGTTTTGTCTTCTATCTCAACCATATTTGCTGTGACTCCAGAAACCCTTGTCCCTAACAGTTCCTTACCATCAAATTTTAGATCTATACCATTATTAACTTGTATTCCAACCGTTTGACAAGTATTACAATTATCACGTAGCCAATAGTAATCTTCCCATGTTAATCTTTTATTGCGTCGATCCATCTTATCCCATTCATCATCAGAAATATTACCTACCGCAGCTATTCGAGCAACCATAAAATGGTTAACACCTAAAACACGAGAAACTATATCTGTTACATAAGTATTAAGACCATTAATAGAAGCTCCTACTAGTACAACAGAAGCTACGCCAATGATAATACCTATTAAAGTTAAAAAAGCACGTAATTTATGGGCAAAAATTGATTGAAGGGCAATTCTAAAAGTATCTAAATAAAGGAATATTTTTTCATAACCTTAAGTATTATTCAGTATCAGGAAAATAATGTTTAACATATTTTCTGGCCTGCTAAAATCAAGCATCCATCAATAAATCAAGAGCTAAAAATAGACAACAAATAATAAACGTTTCTCAAAGCGACTTTATTAACAAAAAATTTTTGGAGAAATATTTTGCCAGTAATTACAGAAAAATTTCGTCAAGCGCGTAAGTTGCGAATGCAGGGAATAAAAGAGGGTAAAGTCCTAACTGGGCCTCAAACCGTGCATATAGATTTAGCTAACGGCTGTAACACCAATTGCACAACTTGCTGGGATCACTCACCTTTGCTTTATTTACCTCGATCAATGGAGTGGAAGCGTAAACAGTTTGATTTTGAAGCATTTATAGAGCTAGCTAAAGACCTTGACAGCCTAAATTCTGTTGAAGCCGTGATTTTATCAGGTATGGGAGATCCTTTTGTTAATCCTGCTATCTATAAAATCATTGAAGTATGCAAGGGCTATGGCTGGCATGTTACTGTACTTACTAACGCACTTTTAGCTAATGCAGAAAAAATCCTCTCGTTAAATGTGGATATGATGTTAATTTCTGTAAATGGTGTTTCTCCAACATCTTATATAGCATTTCATCCAAATTTAAGACCTGCTGATTTTCAAAAGCTTTGTCAACTTTTGGAAACTTTTGCTTGGGCTGGTAAAAGATTTAAGCACGTCCAAGTAATCAATTATGATACAGCAGCGGAACTAGTTGAAATGGTTAGGTTTGCTGATAAATATAATGCTACTAGCATTACTTATAAATTAGCTAGTTTAAGCCAAGGAACTGAACGTTGTGCGATTACAGAAGAACAACAAAAATTACTACTTGATGAGCTAATCCCATTAGCACGCCGTGAAGCTGCTAAATTAAATGTAACAACCAACTTAGATATTTTTGAAAAACAAGTTGCGATTGGAGGCTTGTCAACAGCACCTATCAAAGAAGTAGGCTGTTTTATGGGTTGGAATTATTCCCGTGTTACAGTGGAAGGAAAAATTTTATTTTGCTGTTCAACAGAAGTAGAAGTAGGAAACTTAGCTGAAGGTAAATTTTCTGAACATTGGTATAGCGAAAAATGGCAAGCTGTCCGTGAACGGCTTATGCAAGGGCGTTATTATCCAAGTTGCGCACAATGTGGCAAGCTAAATCAAAATGTTAAAATTGGAGCAAAAGTAAAAGAAAAATTTGGTGAAGAAATATATTTTCTACGAACAGGAAGAAGTTAAAAGAGGTTGAAAATGAAAGATGAATTAACAGGCTTGTTAAATCGTAGATTTTTAATTGAACAACTAGATAAACTTTTAGAAAAAACAAACAATCCTGTTTTTTCTCTATTATTTATTGATATAGATTTTTTTAAAGCAGTTAATGATAATGGTTTTCTTGTTGGAGATAGGATTTTAGTTAAAATTGCAGAAGAGTTATCAAAACAAGTTCAAAGCCGGGGTTTTGCAAGTCGCTATGGAGGCGAAGAATTCGCAATTTTACTGCCAGAAATTAATGTACAAACTGCAACAGAATTAGCTGAATCTATACGTACAGCAATAGAAAATACTGACTTTTTCCCTCAAGAATACTATAACCAAATAACAGTTACTATTCTTGTAACAGAACTTTCAAAGAAAGCTAGCCATAATAACGCCAAAGAAATACTTAAAGAATTGGATGACTCGCTTTTTGAAGTTAAAAAGTCTGGTCGTAACCGAGTTAAAGTTATTTAAGCAGCAATTTCTAAAGCTTCTTTTAGAGTAAATTTTTGCTCATAAAGAGCTTTTCCAATAATGCAACTATCTACACCATAACTACTTAAAGCTTTTAAGGCGCAAATATCAGCTAAAGAGCCTATACCACCAGAAGCCGTTACTTTTAATTTGCTACTTTCAGCTAAATGTTTAGTCATCACTAAATTTGGGCCTGTTAGCATTCCATCTTGTGAAATATCTGTGTAAATTACTCGCTCAATTCCTAGCTCAGAAACTTGTTTAGCCAAAGTTACTGCGTCTATTTCTGTAATAGTTTCCCAACCACGAGTTGCAACTTTACCATTTCTAGCATCTATGCCAATGGCTAAATATTTTTGATATTTTTTGGCTAAATTAGTTAATAATTCCGTATTTTCAACCGCTATTGTCCCAAGAACAATTTGACTAACCCCTATTTCTATAAGGTTTTCTACAGCTTTTTCATCTCTAACACCGCCGCCAAATTCTACTTTTGCGTTTAACTCATGGCAAATTTTCTTAACAATTGACAAGTTTTCCGTCTTTGCACCAGCAAACGCTCCATCAAGATCAACAATATGAATCATTTGCGCCCCAACAGTTAAAAAGCTACTAGCAACAGCTAATGGATCTTGATCATAAACTTTTACTTTTTCCTTATCACCTTGAGTAAGACGAACACAACAACCATCTTTTAAGTCAATTGCTGGCAAAATTAACATCTCTATATATCCTTAAGTTATAATAACAGCAAAAAACTAAATCAAAAAGAAAGCGTAAACAACAAAAAACTAAACTACTAGTTTAACTTGCTGATCTTTCGCTTGTTTATAAATTAAACTAATTTTTAATCCCTTTAATTTTTAATCTGTCTATAAAGGCTGTTGATAGAATTTATAACCTATTCCAGGTTCAATTAAAATATAATGAGGCTTTTCTGGATTAGGCTCTATTTTATTACGTAATTTATTTATTAAACTTCTTAATTGCTGACTATGTTCTAAGCCATCAAAGCCAAATAAACGGTTCATTAAATTTTGGCGTGTTATTATTTTTCCTGCATTATTCGCTAAGTATATAAGTACATCATATTCTACTAGTGTTAATTCCACTTCCTTTCCACTAACTAAAACTCTTTTGTTACTAAAATCAATCCCAATATCACCAACTTTTAAGTATCCTACCTCTATTTCTGTATTGCTACTTCTTCTTAATGTTACTCTCATTCGTACTAGTAAATCATTCAAATTAAAAGGCTTAGTTATATAATCGCATGCTCCTAAATCTAAAGCTGTCTTTTTATCATCTTCTAACTGCCTAGCTGAAAGAATCATTATTGGTACTTTAGATATTTTACGCACCATCTTACATAAATCAAAACCTGACAACTTAGGCATCATTAAATCTAAAATGATTAAATCTGGTATTTTCTCATTAATTAACTCTATTGCTTCTAAAGCATCAGAAGCAACTTTTACATCATAACCTCTTGCTAAAAGACTATTTTTCATTACACGCAAAATTTGCGGTTCATCATCTACTATTAAAATCTGTGATTTGTAATTTGTTGTCATAAGCCCCTCGTTTCTATTTTATTTTCTAAAAGTTTTGTTTAGTTTGAGAGGAAATGGGACTATTTTACTATGTTGTTTAACTTTTGTTGGTTTATAAGGTTTTATAAGATTTTATAGCCATTACATAAGTAACCAACTCAAATACTTTGTATAAAATATTATAGTTGATCTATTACTTATAATCTTGTTAATTTTGCATTAAGTCTTTATTTTTCAACAAAAAACCTATTAGTTTTTTGTTAGTTTTTATACATTAATCGCATTGTAAACAAAGAAAACAATAGGTAGTTGAAAAATACTAATAATTATAGTAAAACTACAAAATGTTAAATAGTTTTTATCTATTCTAAAAAATATACTTAAAAGGTTAATTTTATGACCCATCTTTTTAATTGTTTTGGATGTAACCAACTAATACAACGTGCTTTAATCCAAGAAGAAAAGTTTTATTGTATACAATGTCTATCTAATCAATCAACAGGAGAGCTAGAAGCATTGTACCTAATAGAAAGTTCTGTAGAAGTGGCAGAAGTAGAAGTATTAAATGAAATGTTAGCTATACGCTAATTTTACCATATGTCTTTACCTAATGAATTAGCTAAAGCTATAGAAACAGAGTTAACTACAATAGATTTTTCTCTTTTTTCTAAAGCAATAGAGGAATTATCCTTACGCTACCGCAATAGCGAGAAAGTATTAATTTCCTCTACTATACATCGTCTTGCTTATATTGGAGTAAGACTTCCTGCAACTTATGCGGTAATAAAAGCAGTATTAACACAGTTAAAAAAAGTTTTACCTAACATAGAATTAGCTAGTTTATTAGACTTAGGTGCTGGCCCTGGTACAGTTGCTTGGGCAGCATTAAATCTTTTCCCAGCAATCAATAAGGTTACTTTGATAGAAGACGATAAAAATATGCTAGCTTTAGGTAAGAAATTATCTAACAACAATGTTAGTCTTAAATCTGCTGAGTGGCTTAACTTAAATTTAATTAAAGAGCATCAATTTTCAGCAAATGACTTAATAACTATTTCTTATGTTTTAGGAGAATTGCCTTTAGTAGAAAGAAAAGTTTTAGTTCAAAAAGCCTGGCAAGCAACAAGTAAAATACTTTTATTAATTGAACCAGGAACACCAAAAGGGTTTAGTAATATTTTAGAGGCTAGAGAGCAGTTAATTAGTTTAGGAGCAAATATAGTAGCACCTTGTCCACACCAAGAAATTTGCCCGATGCAGGAAAACGATTGGTGCCACTTTTCTGAGCGGTTGCCGCGCTCAAGCCTTCATCGTCGAGCAAAAGCTGGATATTTATCTTATGAAGATGAAAAATTTTCTTATCTTATTGTTTCTAAAGATGTTGTAAATAGACCTTTTGCCCGTATTATCCGCCATCCATTAAAAAGAAAAGGTCATTTACAATTAAGTTTATGTACTAGTAACGGATTAAAAAACCTTACGATTTCAGCTAGTAAAGATAATTATAAACTAGCAAAAAAATCCGATTGGGGAGATAGTTTAGATCTTAGACAAGAAGAATAACTTTTTAATTTTATAAAAAATCTCCCCCTCCAGCCTCAAAGTATGGACGATATAATTCATTAAAATCTTTTAAGCTTTTTTCCAAGACTGCTGGCAAAGATTCTAAATCATCAGTATTTACCGTTAAATTAACGCAATTAAGAAATGCCATATAGGTATCTAAAGTTTTTACTTGAGGAGAAACTAACACAACGTAAATACGGCGGCGATATTTTGGCATTAAAGAACTAACATGCCGTAGTACAGCTATACCACCTTGGCGAGCAGCATCAAATTGAGGGTCTAGCACTAGCATATCTACTTTAACACCATGCATTATTTCTAAAGCTTGTGCTGAACTTTGTGCTATATGAGTATCATAATTATTTGTTATAACTTGCTCGATTATTTGACGTTGGTTTTGATCAGCACAACAAATTAATACATTTTTACGCGCCCAGGCATAAGGCGTTTTAGAAGGATCTGGCGTTTTTGCTGCTACTGGAGTAGTTCCACCACTCATCATCTGCATAAATGCCATTAAGGTTTCCTGCATATTAGCCGGGCCACCAGCTTTAGCATTTCCTGATCCCATAACGTTAGTACGAGCCATTGTACTATCAACTTTTAATGTTGGTTCTGGTTTAGGAGGGGGAGACATAGTTACAGATTTACGACAACGCGGGCATTCCATAGTAAAAGCATAGGGTGGAGCTTGGCTATCATCAATATGAACATCAAAACCACAAGAAGGACACATTTGGTTCATAAAAATTTTCCTTTTTTATTTTCCTTTCTACCTTTCTATTAAATTACGCATTGAGCCAGCACCAAAAGCACTACTTCGGCCACCATCTCCACGACTATTATCTTGGCTTCCAACCGAAAAGTCACTAGAAGTTCCAAGACCTGATAAACGAAGTTGTAAATTGCTTGGGTTAGTTGAGAATGAGAGTCCGTCTTCTTTAGTTATTATCCCTTGACGAATATATTTTTCAATTACTTGGTCAAAATGTTGCATACCTTCTAATTCCCCATCATTCATAGCATCTAACAAGGTCTTGCCTTCACTTTCACCTTTTTCAATATATTCACGAGTTCTAGGAGTAGATTTTAAGACTTCTACTATAGCTATTCTTCCTTTTCCATCGGCTTTTGGTAATAATCTTTGTGAAATTATATAGCGAAATGACTGCGCTAGTCTTACCCGAATAATATGTTCTTCATTTTTAGGATAAAGTCCTATGATACGATCTATTGTTTTAGAAGCATCAGTAGTATGCAGGGTAGATAATACTAAGTGACCTGTTTCAGAAGCTTCTAAAGCAATTTCTGTTGTTTCTAAATCTCTCATTTCACCTACTAAAATTACTTTTGGAGCTTGGCGCAGTGCTGCGCGTAAGGCTAAAGCAAAAGAAGGTGTATCACTACCTAACTCACGTTGATTAATCGTGCAATTTTTATGCGAATGTAGGAATTCTATTGGATCTTCAATAGTAACAATATGATAGTATTTTTCTCGGTTAATTTTATCAATAATTGCTGCTAAAGTGGAAGATTTGCCGCTACCTGTTGGCCCGGTAAGTAAAACAATTCCATTTTTATAAAAAGATACTTCCCCAAGTTGTGGAGGTAGTTGCAGAGATTCTATAGAAGGAATATCTGTAGGAATAACCCGCATTACAATACAATAAGTGCCACGTTGAGAAAAAATATTAACCCGAAATCTTGTACGCTGATGGATACTAAAAGAAATATCTACAGAACCATTTTTTAGTAGTTTTTCGGCGGCATCTTTATTACCAGATAGTAAAGACATTGCAATAACTTCTGTTTGATATGGAGTAAGTACCCGTAAACCCTTGATTTCTACTGGCGTAAGTTTACCATTTACTTCTACTTGTGGAGGTCGTCCAACAGAAAAATTTAAGTCACTAACATTTTCACTAGTTGCTAACATTTTCTCAATTAATGGTGGGAGTTCAAAAAAACTCATCTTACTTGCCTCCTTAAGATTATACCTTACTAAATTTTACCAGTAGACTTAATTAAATTTTTGTAAATGGTTCTAATTCAATTAAAAATCTGTTAGTACGTTCGCTAATATTACCATATTTTAGTAAATCAGAAATTATAGCCACACAACTAGCCCCTGTTTCTAAAACGTCTTTAGCTGTATTTAAGGTAATTCCCCCAATAGCTACAACAGGTTTGCTAACTAATTGACAAACCTTAAATAATAATTCTAGTCCTATATAACCACCCTCTTCAGCACTAGCTTCAGGTTTTGTTAGGGTGGGAAAAATAGGCCCAACCGCAATATAATCAATGGGGCGTTTATCTGCTAATATTGCTTGTGCTAATGAGTGTGTTGAGAGGCCAATTATAGCATCCTGGCCTAAAAGCGAGCGAGCCTTTTCTGGGTCTAAATCATCTTGCCCTAAATGAACACCATCAGCTTCTACCATTAATGCAATATCCACACGGTCATTTATAATCAACCTAGCACCTTTTCTACGCGCTAACGTAACTGCCTGCAAAGCAGTTTGATAAAAATCCCCAGTAAGTAGTGATTTTTCTCTTAATTGAATTAATTTTCCACCACCTTCAATAATTTCTTCAACAATTTGTGGATGGGTTAATCCTGTAATTTCTCTATCTGTTACTGCATATAACCCTTTATGATTAAATTTATTTAGCATGAATTATTAATAAATAGAAGGTTTTTCTAGGTGTTTTTAGTTGGCAAACTGGGTTATTATAAACAGAAAATTTCTATTCGTCACCAAAAATTTTTTACAAATCAACTATTATGAGTAATTTACCTAAATCTGATTCTATTTCCGTTGCTGTGTTAGACCTAAACGATGGTTTTAAGAACCAGGGTATTAGTTGCATATACCAACTACTAGATGATTCTCAGCAAAATTGGAAAACTCGTCATAATTATGACTTAAACCTTAAAATAGAGCATTTCCGAGTAAGAGATTTTGGAGAAGTCCCAAAACACCGTTTTGATATTTATATTTCTAGTGGTGGCCCAGGCTCACCTCATGATGGAGAAGGCAAACAATGGGAAGTTGATTATTTTCAACTCCTGGATGATGTATTTGAACATAACCTCCATAGAGAAAGAAAATCTTTCTTTTTTGCAATTTGCCACTCTTTCCAAGTATTAACTAGGCATTTTGGCTTTGCAGAAGTTTGTGATGCGCCACGCTCGGTTTATGGAATTATGCCCGCTTACCCAACACCACAAGGGGCTACATCCTATTTGTTAGAAGGCTTAGGAGAACGTTTTTTTGCCTTTGAACGTCGTAATTATCAAGTTGTCCATCCTGATGCTTCGGCTCTTTCTGCTTTAGGTGTAAAAGTTTTAGCATTAGAAAGTAGACATGGTTTAAGGGGTAAAGCCCTAATGACAATATCTATTGGTGAGGAAATCCAGGCTACTCAATTTCATCCTGAAGCTGATAGAGATAGTATTTTACGTAATTTCTTAGATCTAGAAAAACGAGAGCATATCCTAGCACACAATGGAGAAGAGCTTTTTAACAAGATGCTAGCAAGTCTTCAAGCAGAAGATCGCGTTAAACGAACACATGACTTAATTATTCCAAGGTTTTTAACAAAGGCTTATCATCATTTATTATCAGTAGATAGCCGCAAAATTTCTCGTCTGCCTCGTACACCTTACTTAGTAGATAATCCACAAACACTTCCAGAAGACTTACTTTATGAAGTTTAATATAAATACAGGGTTGTAAGTAACAACCCTGTATCTACTACAAAAACTTACTATTTAGGAGTATTTCTTGTGTCATCAAATATTTCTCAAGTATTAGTTACAGGGTCAACAGGTTTAATTGGATCAGTACTAGTAAAACCACTAGAGCAATCTGGTTATGCTGTAAAAAAGCTAGTTCGTTCTGCTGCTGATCCAAAACTTAATAAATTTAGCTGGGATCCTGAAACAGGAAATATTGACCCTTCAGTTTTAAGCAATGCACATGCTTTGATCCATTTAGCAGGAGAAAATATTGCTGAAGGCAGATGGACAGAGGAAAGAAAACAAAAACTCCGCAATAGCAGAATTAAAGTAACCAAAAACCTTTGTAATACTTTATTAAAATCTAAAGTTCCTCTTAAAGTAGCTATTATGGCTTCAGCTATTGGTTATTATGGTAATCGTGGTAGTGAAGTGTTAACTGAAGAAAGTAGCCCAGGCACAGGATTTTTAGCTGATCTAACTAAGGAATGGGAAGAAGCAAATAAAATCATCTCTGATAATGGTATTAGGCTTATTAATTTACGTATTGGTATAGTTCTTAGTCCTAATGGAGGAGCTTTAAGTAAAATGATGTTGCCATTCCAACTAGGTTTAGGAGGTCAGCTTGGCGATGGAAAACATTATATGAGTTGGATAGCATTAGATGATGTAATTAATATAATTTTATTTTTGTTAAAGAATCCAGAAATATCTGGAAATATTAATGTTACTGCCCCAAATCCAGTTACTAATGCAGAATTTACTAAAGCTTTTGCTAAGGTATTATATAGACCTAGTTTTTTTACTGTGCCTGCTTTTGCTGCTCGGATTGCTTTTGGAGAGCTAGCAGATGAAGCATTATTTTCAAGTTGTCGGGCTATTCCAGCACGACTTCAAGCAAGCAGTTATAAATTTCTCTACCCTAATTTACTCCCTGCTTTAGAACATTTATTAAAAAAATAATTGTTATTTTTTTAATAAATCTTTAGTAAACTTAAGGTATGTTAAACAGCTTATCCAATTTTGAATTTTCAGTTCCAATAGTAGATGACTTTGGTCGTGTAGTAAAACGCCGTAAAAAAACAGCCAACTGTTATATCCAAGATCTTGAGGGTGTAGCTTTAGAAATGGTCTATATTCCATCTGGAAACTTTTTAATGGGAAGTATTGAAGGCGACCAAGACGAAAAGCCTCAACATCTAGTAAATGTCCCTGAATTTTTTATAGGCAAATACCTTGTTACACAAGCCCAATGGAGAGTTATTGCTAATTGGCCTAAAATTAACCAAGATCTGCCAGCAGAAATCTCTATGTTTCAAGGCGATAATTTACCTGTAGAACAGGTTTCTTGGTATGATGCGATAGAGTTTTGTGCTAGATTATCAGCTAAAACAGGACATTACTATCGTCTACCCTCAGAAGCAGAATGGGAATATGCTGCCCGCGCTACTACTACAAGCCCTTTTGCTTATGGTACAACAGTTACCACAAGACTAGTAAACTATGATGGTCAAGCCCCTTACGGCCAGGCTCGCAAAACTATTTATCGCAATTGCACTACTGCTGTAGGAAGTTTAGCTAATGCTAACCTTTTTGGACTCTATGATTGTCATGGAAATGTCTGGGAATGGTGTCAAGATGTTTGGCATGATAATTATGAAGGTGCGCCAGTTGATGGTACTGCTTGGGTAGTGGGAGAAAAACCAAATTTAAGGGTTCTACGTGGGGGTTCCTGGGACTATTTTGGTTATGGATGTCGTTGTGCTTTTCGTGATAGAGCAACAGTTCATATTAGAAGCCCTTTTAATGGTTTACGCTTAGTTATGCACATAGAACAAACTATTAATTAGACTAACTAACTAAAATGGATAAACATTGTATTTTAATTGCTGATGATGACACTATGACTTTGAAAATCCTTGAAAAGGCTTTTCAAAGTTTAGATTGCAAAGTAATTACGGCTCTAAATGGGCAAGAAGCTTTAGAAAAATGTTCAGAAATTCAGCCTAGTTTGATTATTTCTGATTGGCATATGCCTGTATTAGATGGTATAGACTTATTTTTTCATATAAAAAACTCTCCTGCCTTGCAACATATTCCTTTTATATTTCTTACTACTTCGGATGATGAAGAAACTAAAATTGCCCTTTTAGAAACAGGTGTTGAAGATTATTGGAACAAACCTTTTAATGCTAAAGAAATAATTGTTAGAACAAAAAAAATTCTAAGTAGACTTACTTTATCTCAAGTAGTCCCACAGGTTATAACTAACCCACCACAACAACCTAATGATAATACTGATGCAGTTACTAAAGCTGTTTTATCACCGCCAGATTTTTTAAATTCAGCTTCATCTGATTCTTTGGTAAATTATGATGAACCAAACGAAACCTATTTACACGTCAGCAAAACCTTAAATAATAGGTATAAACTACTAGAACCTATTGGCCGTGGTGGAATGGGCATAGTTTATCGAACGCATGACTTACAAAAAAATCAAGAAATAGCTCTAAAACTACTACGCCGCGAATATGTGTCAAATAGCGTTGAAGTTCGGCGATTTGCCAGAGAAGCTTCAACAGCCTTAAGAATTAAACATCCAAATGTGATTGAAACCTATGAATATGGTTTAGTTGCTTCTGGTCAAGCATTTATCACAATGGAAATACTCACAGGTCATTCACTAATGAATGAGCTAAGAAGAAATATTACCATTCCAAAAGACTATGCTCTAAAAATAATGAAACAGGTTTGTTTAGGTGTTTTAGAGGCTCATAAACAAGATGTAATTCATCGAGACTTAAAGCCAAATAATATTTTTCTAGTATATTCCTCTAATAATGAGCCTGTTGTTAAAGTACTGGATTTTGGTATCGCTATACTACAAGCAAAACAAGACGACAAAAAGGCCGCCCCAGAACGCTTAACAGACCCTAATATTATAATTGGAACTCCAGAATATATGTCTCCAGAGCAAATAAATAAACGAGATGTTGAAAAAGAGACAGATATTTATTCATTAGGAGTAGTTTTTTATGAGATGCTTACTGGGCAAGTGCCATTTTTGGGGACGGACGTAGAAATACTAATAGCTCATATTAGTAAAAAGCCAACTCCTATTAATCAAATAATACTTATAGAGCCGCAGCTAGCTAGTTTAATAATGGCTATGCTTGCTAAAGACCCTAAAGATAGACCAAGCTTAGAATTAATAATTACTACATTAGAAAAATATATATAAACCTATGGTCTTAAAGCTTCTTTAGCACGTTTTGCTAAAAGGTGTCCTGGCATAATTTCCAAAGCTTTATCAAACAGTAAATAAGCTTGTTTTGGCATATTCATCCTTTGATAAAGTAATCCAAACTCTACATAGTAATCTGCATTTTTTGGCTCAAGTTCAATAGCTTTGCTAAATTGTTCTTTTGCTTTAGTTTGTTCATTAAGATGAAGCAAAGTACGAGCTAAAAATACTCGGTATTCTGCATGTTGTGGGGCTACATCTACAGCAGCCTGAAAAGCATAATAGGCTTGTTTATATTCATAAGCTTGAAAGTATTTAATCCCCTTTTCAAACATACTTTGAGCAGCCAGATTTTGTTGTGGGGTTGCAGTCCTATTTTGATAGGGTTCTGATGTTCGATTAGAAAAATTACTTTTAGGATATCTATCAACTTTGGAATTAGCCAAGTTATTAGCATTATTACTAGCTCTATTTTCTACTCTAGCAGGTTGGTAAACTTTGTCGTTTCTTGCATCATTTGGAAGTGTAGCTTTAGCATTTGAACTAGTAGTCCTAAAACTACGATCATAGTTTTGTCGAGTAGTTAGATTGATTAACACTCGATAAGCCTCAGAAATACGGGTAAAAATCTTCTCTAAATCATTGTGTAAACTAATGTTATATTTAGCTAATTGAGCGTTATTATCTGGGTGAAATTTCTGTGACTGTTCTGCGTAAGCACGTCTAACTTCTTCCTCTGTAGCACTTCTAGAAATACCTAATAAAGCATAATGATTCATACTATCTAAAGTAGTATTTATTTTCTCTACTTCATAACAAAAATTTGCCGCGCTTTGCATATCAAAAGCAGGTGTTTTTAGTTTATGGTTAACTATTATTTGAGAAATTGACATCGCCTCTTCATCTTGTTGAACAGGTTGTTCTTCTTTAACCCATTCTAATAGCCCAACAGCTACTAAACCGCAAAGTGTCCTAATGGTTTCATCTTCAGGAAGTCCACCCATAGAAAGAATTTCTTCTATTGAGCGAGCATTTTCAATACGCGAAACAATAAAAGCTTCTTTAGGGTTAAGGCTTATTGATTGGTAGAGTAAAAAAGGATCTTTTGTTACACAAAGTTTCCAACGAAAATCACCTAGCCATTTTTTTACTAAATCAATGTTTTGGATTCGTCTTAGTCCTTCAAAAATAATATCTGCTGTAGAGAGTGAAACTTTTATTGAGCTTTTTCTAGCTGCTTCTCTATAAATTTCATAACGTCCATTTTCCCATGTAAAAAGCGAGTAAGTAATACTACAAAATTGTTCTGAAATTAAATCTTTTAATTGTTCTGGAGAAATCCAGCCACCTTTAATTAAAGCTGCGCCAAAGCGTAAGTTTTTTTCTTTAACTAATTGAGAAACTTGGCTAAAAGTTTTTTGGTCAATGCGTCCTATTCTAACCATTGTTTCGCCAAATCCATCTTCGGGCAAATTACTTTTAGCATAAACAATAGCACCTTGGTCAAAATAAAGTGTTTTAGTAGTATTTGTATTAAGACAAGTGAGCCTACCGCTTAAACGCTCTCTATAAATACGTCTTAGCAAAAATGGGAAAGGCATATCATAAAAATTGCCTCCCTCATCTGGTGGGCCATCACCCGTACTATCAAATTGTGATTCCATTGCTCCAGAATTTTCGCTAATAGGAGATGTCCAAGTTTCTACTGGAGGAACATAATTTTTTGGAGTTGGTAATGAAAGGGGTTTTTGTTCTTCGGCAGTAGGGCTTTTAGTCTTTTCAGCTATATCTTCTAATTTATTTACTACATTGTTTTGCTCTGATAAAACTTTAGTATTAATAAATTCTGAAACAAAAGCATTGGATCGCTTGCCATATTGAGTAACAATTTTTTGTAGCCTACGCTTTAGCTCTGTAGCACTTTTTAATCTCTTACTTAAATCTACTAGCAACATTTCAGTTAAAAGCTCGGCTAATTCCCAACTTACTTGTGTATGGGATTCCCATTCCATATGTTTAGTCGTATGGTTAAACATTTTACTAGGATGAATCCCTGTCAATAAATAAAGTATTGTAGCACCAGCAGCATAAAGATCGCTTTGTGGCACAGGTGAACCTATTATTTGCTCTGGTGGTGCATAACCTGGCGAGCCAATTAATGTTTGTATATTACTTTTTATATTTGTAGATTGATAAACTGCTCCAAAATCTATTAACTGTATTTTGCCATTATCATGACGCATTAAGTTTTGAGGTTTTATATCTCTATGAATAATTGGAGGGTTATGACCATGTAAATACTCTAAAATGTCCGCTAGTTCTACCAAAATAGTACAAACATCTTGTTCCCCAAAAGTTCTTTTACGTGATTTTAATTCATCATAAAGAGTTTGGCCTGGAATCCAATCTTGTACTAAGTATGAATACCCGCTATCAGTAAAATAAGCATAAAGTTTTGGGATCCCAGGATGTTGTAAGCTTAGTAAAACCTTTGCTTCACGCTGGAAAAGTCGTTCGGCTGTAACGGATGGATCTTCTTCTGCATCCTCAATATTATCTGTAACATGTGGAAAGAGTTCTTTTAATACTCTATATTCCCCAAAACAATCTCTATCTTCTACTAAATAAGTAATTCCAAACCCCCCTTTGCCAATCATTCGGTCTACTTTATATCTATTACGTAATACTTTACCTGCAAATAATGACCGACAATTTGAACAACGTTCCGTAGATGTCACCCTAGTATCAACGCAACGAGGATTGGAACACTTTACCATTTTAGGAAAACTCCCTATTTTCCAACAAATTAAAAGCTTAAGTCTGTTTATTAATTAGCAAAATTTTTGAAAATTAGCCAGAAATAATTTTAGTTTACTAGCAAAATATAATTTTACTATCTATATTCCATTTAACATTAAGACTATTAGTTTATTTCCATTAGAAAAACTGGAAGAACAACCTATTTAATTAACCTATTATTCCTAAAATATCACCTACTAAAAATAAACTATCTTTCTTATTTGCATACAACTAAAAAATTACTTCATTAATTATTTAAGCCATATCTATAAACCGAGCGCGAATTTCTGGGGTAGGTATCATACAACTGTCATATTTGCCAAAAACTTTATAGCGATTCTTAGCAAATAGATCATAAAAAAAATCTCTTAATGCTCTAGGAACTATACTAGTTAATTGAGCAAGTTGCCAAATTCCTCCAATGTGTTTTGCTATTGTAATTATAGCTTCAGAGCGAACTAATATTCGCTCTGAGTTATCGGAAAGTCGTTCTAGTAAGATAACTGAATCTATTTGAACCAGTTCTGGATGACGTAGCATAACTGCTTTACCAAATTCACTTTGTAAGGGTGCAAAGAGTATTTTTCCCTTTTTATCTATCTTAATGATTGTTTGTACTGTTTGGTTACAAAAACCACAAACACCATCATAAAGCATTACAGGTGAATTATCTTTATCAACCATAAAGTTACCAAATGTTACTTAGCTAAAGCTTGCTCAAAATCTGCAATTAAATCTTCAGTTGCTTCAATACCAACAGAGAGGCGAATTAATGTATTAGTAATTCCTATTTTTTCACGTTCGTTTTGCGCTATTCCAGCATGAGAAGTAAAAGCAGGTTGGCTTATTAAAGTTTCTACCCCGCCTAAACTTGGAGCTTTAAGAGGGATTGTTAAGTTTTTAATAAAGTTTAATGTTGTTGCCTGATCACCTTTTAATTCAAAGCTTATCATCCCACCAAAACCATCAAAAAGTTCTCTTGCTCGTTTGTGTTCTGGGTGTGTTTCTAAACCAGGATAATTAACTTTTGCTACTTTTGGATGAGTACTTAAAAATTCAGCTATCTTTAATGCACTCTCATTTTGACATCTAACTCTTAGAGCAACAGTTTTTATTCCTCTATGAAGCAAATAAGCCGCGTGTGGGTCTAGACTACCACCTAAATGATTAAGTTTATGAGTAAATTTTTCTACTAACTTGGCTGAACCCACAACAGCACCAGCAACTATATCAGAATGTCCATTTAAGTATTTAGTACAGCTATGTAATGTTAAATCAAAACCAAATTCTGAAGCTTGAAAATTAACTGGAGAAGCAAAAGTATTATCAATTAAGGAAATTAAATTATTTTTACGAGCAAATTCAACTATAGCTTTTAGATCTGCTACTTGTAGTAGTGGATTAGTAATAGATTCTACATAAATTGCTTTTGTATTAGGCTTTAGTTTAGCTGCCCAACTATTGGGATCAGTTCCATCAATAAAGTCATAGGAAATACCAAAACTTTCTAAATCTTTACTAACAAAGTCATGTGTTCCACCATAGAGACAATTTTGAGCTAAAAGATGATCACCTGCTTTTAATACAGCTAAAAGTGCAGTAGTAATTGCAGCCATACCACTAGCAGCCACTTGAGCGGCTTCACCATTTTCTAATGCAGCAATTTTTTTGCTCACTGCAATGTGATTTGGTGAATTATTAAGTCTTATATATCTAATATCGTGGTAGCTATTTTCTCCTTCATATTCAAACATAGCTGTTTGAAAAATTGGCATACTTACCGCGCCATCAATTCTAGGTTCTGGCTCACCAGCATGAATAATTTTTGTCTCTAAACGCAAAGTATCTTTTGTCATACATTTAAAAGTCCTTAATAATTTTTACTTTATTTTGAAAGAAATACTATTTCTTCACTAATATTTTGCCTTGCTATCTGCTCTAATTTTGCCAGTTCACTAGTAAAAAAGATATGTTCTCGTGCCAAAAAGCCACTAAGTATGCTTTTGCGACTACGACGATATAAAAACCAAGGCACCCAAGAATATTCTTTTCTAATTGCTTGATGATATTGCTGATAAATTTCTGGACTAGCTCCTAAAATTGATAAATCTAGGTCTAAAAATATTTTTCCATCTTCATTTAATCCATTGATATTATGGGTTTTAGTAGCAATTATCATTTTTTCTACTAAATTTATGGTAGCAACAGGAATATTTAATTCTGTTAAAACCTTTACTGCAAGTTCTGCACTTTTTTCTTCATTACTACTTTTTTTTGTGTTGTAAATTATGTCATGAAACCAAATTGCTAGACGTACCGAGTTATAATCTTGAAAATAATCTTTTAATTTTACTGCCGATTTTAACAAAGCTTGTATATGACTTAAATTATGATAAAATCGCTTTTTTTCTGAATATTTTTCTAGTATTTCTTTAAGATATTTGTTGGCAATTTCTTCTTGAATTCCATAATTAGCTAATAACTCCCTCCACACTATTTGCAAGTAGTTCAAGCCTTGACTATCTAGTTGAAAGAAATTTTCTACATTAGTCATATTTTTATATTTACTAGTTTTTTATTAACTTTTTTCTTCACTATCTTTAGTAAATTTATCTACTTCATATTTTAAGTTTTCTGTGTAATATTCCCACTGAGGATCATCTTTGAAATTGCTGTAAGTAACTCGATGTAGAATCATTACCAGTAGTTTTAATACTAACGCCATAAATCTATATTGCATAATTAATCCTAAGTTTTCATAACTAAAGTTCTATATTAAGCAATTCAACATCAAATATAAGTGTTGTATTAGGTGGTATTCCACCGGGACTTCCCTGTTCACCATAACCTAAAACTGGAGGGATAATTAGCCGGCGTTTTCCGCCTACTTTCATTGTTGTAACACCTTCCTCTAACCCTTTAATTACTTGTCTTAACCCTAAACGAAAACTAAAATTTTCACTGCGATCTTCTGAAGTTTCTACTACTTTACCACTAGTTAATCTTACTGTATATTTAATAATTATTACTTTGCCCCTAGCTGGACTAGCTCCTTTGCCTTCCACTAAATCAATATACTTAAGTCCAGAAGATGTCTTTGTTGCCTGTTTTTGCATCTCCTTATAATTAAATTCTTCTTGCTGAAAACCTGTTGAACTTATTTTATTAGTTGTACTAGCTAAATTAGGTAAAGTTAAAGCACTAACAGAAATACTTAATGATAAAGTTAAAACTATAAGTTTTAATAACATAGTGGTTAAATTCCTCCAACAAATCTACCAGGATTAAGTATATTTAATGAGTCTAATTTGTTTTTTATTGTTTTCATTAGCATAACACTAGCAGGAGGTGTTCCCCAAGTATCTAATAGTCCAATAAAAGCATCATCCATTAAAATTAAATGTCCTCCAATTTTTTCAGTAAAATTTCTTATCTGACTAAGTGCTGCAACTAACTCGCCTAGTTTATAGGCTGTAGTTTCATCTAAGTTATCTAAATCATTGATAATAAAATTATTAATAAAATTTTGATCAAAAAATCCCTGAATAGTTCCTTTTCCTGGTTGAACTAATAAATAATAATCTTTTGTTACTAAATTTAGTGTTTTAGTAATTTCACTAACTAGCCCTAACACTTGGGAAGGCAATACAGCAACTTGAAATTGACCAAAAATATTTGGCTCTTCTGCAAAGTCTACCAATTTTTGCCAGCTAAGATAATCTTTATCAGACTGATATATCGTAATAATTTCTTTTGTTAAATTTTTCCAAAATGTAGAAAGCGTTTCTTGTTGGTATTTAATAGCATTTGTTGAGCCAGCAAATTGAGCAATTAAAAGTGAGTGGTTTTCTTTTATCTGTATTTGAGGAAAATAAAGCTTTGCTATTTGTTGGTTAAGTAATTCTAAAGCAATGGGTTGTAATTGGCTGCTTAACAGATTATTTATTGCTACAGCTAAATTACTAGAAGTAAATTCACCCAAGATAATAGCTTTATCTAATGGCTTAGGTCGTAGCTTAAAGCTAGCTTCAACAATAATAGCTAGCGTCCCAAAGCTACCTGTATAGAGTTTCATTAAGTCATAGCCAGCAACGTTTTTTACTACTTTTCCACCTGCTTTAGAAATTGATCCATCAGCACCTACAACTTTGATTCCTATTAACCAATCCTTGATAGTTCCATTAGCTAGGCGTGTTGGGCCATAGCTATTAGTAACAATAACTCCTCCAACTGTAGCTTGTTTAGCAAAAGGTGGATCTAAGGGTAAATATTGATTATGTTGGTTTAAGCAATTTTGAAAATCAGCAAATGTTGTTCCAGCTTGAACAGTAGTTGTAAGGTCTGCGCTTTCGTGAATTAAGATTTGATTTAGCTTTTTGGTAGATAGAAAAAAATCTGCCTTAGCTGGAGGATTACCTATTTTTAGTTTAGTACCTCCTCCTATTGGTAAAACCATTAATTTTTCCTTATTTGCTAACAATAAAACTTCTGCAAGCTGTTCAATAGAATGGGGATAAACTATTGGTAGAGTTTTATTCTGAAGATATTTTAATTTATGTTGATAACTGCCAATTTGGTCTTCAGTTAAAAGACTAGCTAGCTTTTGCAATAGCAAAGCAATTTACTCCTCTAAAACAATGATTGGATGTGGTAAACCAATATTTCTGCTTAACATAGTTTCGCCGTTTTCTATCACATCAGCAAGAAAAGTTCGTAAGCTTTTACATAAACCTAGTAATTCTAATGACATATAAGGAGTAGGGAGATTTTCTAGTTTTTTAAGTGCATTGTTAATACAAAGATGTGCGCCACGTGTATTATTTCGCTCATAATGAAGTAGTGCTGCTGCTGCTTGGATTAACCCTTGATAAAAAAGCTTTTCATCCCCTTTAGAGTGTTTCCAAATTTCTTCCCAAGCCTCATGTGCTTCCCAATATTTTCTTTGATTAAAAAGCTCTATTCCTGTTAAATATTCTGTAAAATAGAGTTGCTTATATTTTTCATTCATTAAAATTTTTTATTTTATTATAGCGTAAACAAAGTTAAGTCAGTAGAAATTAAACTTTTGACTGCCGAAGATACGACGTAATTGTAGCCTAGGGTTTGGTAATGTGCAAAATGTAATGTTAAAGAATAATTCATTTTGTCTACAACTTGTTTTCTAGGAAATTTTCAATAACCATTCAGCCTTATATTTATATCACTACCACCGCTCAAAAGACCTATAGCAATCTTGTTTGAAGCTTACAAGTTATTTTATTATTACAACAACTCTCTTAAATTTCTGCAAATCCTATGGAGCTTAAAATGTTTATAAGAGTTGTATTAAACATATTTGGAACAATATTTTTAGGGCTTGCTGTATTAGGGATATTTCTACCACTTTTACCAACAACCCCATTTTTACTTCTAGCTTCTGCTTGTTATGTTAGAGGTTCTCAAACCTTACATAATTGGCTACTTAGCCATAAATACCTAGGCAATTATATTAGTAATATCAAAGATAAACGAGGTATGCCGCTTAAAGGAAAAATCATTACAATTTGTTTTCTATGGCCGTCTTTAATTTTTTCTATCTATAGAGTTGATTATTTAGCAGTAGATCTTATTTTGTTAATGGTAGGTATAAGCGTTACAACCTTGATATTAAAACTTAAAACCTTACAAATAGCCCAAAGCTAATTTTCCTGTAAGAAAACAGAGATTAAAACATAACCTAATATTATCAGACTAGGCCATAAAAAATAGTAGTGTTTAATGATAATCATGTGGTATAGTCGTAAGCCATTTCATTAAGAATAATAGTTTTATTTAATAAACATTAAAAATTCATTAATGATACTAACTTTTTATTTTAAACTTAGTATCATTATCAATAAGAACAAAGTAAGTAATAAGGATTAATATTATGAAATTAAATAATAGTAAAGAAGAGCCTCTTACACCAATTTGTACAACAGAAAATATTCCTTTGTTTGTAATGTATATCAAAAGTGAGTTATCCAATGACCATAAAGATAGACTAGACAAACACTTACAAAACTGTATTGACTGTAAAATGAATCTTGCATATGTAAAAGAAATTTTACAGTTTAAACATCCTATTTCTATTGACGAAAAGACCTTATTACTAAAATGTTTAACAGATCCCCTTTTTTATTACTTTATTAACAATGTAAAAAAAGAAGTTTTTAATGATGTAAAAAACTTGATCCAAGAAAAACAAATTGACGATAGCAAGATCAAAAATATTAATAAAACTTCTACAAACAACATTAAACAACCAAATAAACCTAATGAATACAATAAAAAGACTATTTACCCAAAAAGCACTTATTCTTACTTAATGCTAGCAACTTCTATGGCAGTATTTCTTATGCTAGGTAGTTTTATATTACTAGGTCTTGGCATTAAGTATCCGGCATTGCAAGCTTACTTACCTTTTTCAAAACAAGTTGGTGCTAAAAATTCAACAGATTTAACCTCAAATTTAATAGTTAACGCCAAGGAAAATAATCTTTATCAACAGCTAGATAGTGCTATTGATGAGTATTTGAAGGCAAACAATAAAGAATCTTCTGAAAAAGCTCAAATAATAGCTAAAGATATAAAACTACGCTATGAAGATAATTATGGTATAGATTTGGTTAAGTATTATAAAAGTGTTCCTGACTCAGCAATAAAAATACTAGCTGAAAATCGCAAAAAGTTATCTTCCCTAACCGAACAACCTATTAATGATAATTATGATAAGAATTTAGTGGAATTAGAAAAAATAGCTCAAAGTTTTACTTCTTATGGAGATTTAATTGATGCTCACAAAGCAAAAATCTTAATAGCAAGAATAAAGGTCAAAACTTTTAAGTATGATGAGGCGGAGACTACTATAAATGAAGGGTTAAGTTTTGCTCAAAAAAACAATTATTTAATGTTGGAAAGCTATTTTACACTTTGGCAAGCAAAGCGTTTGGTAGAAATTCCAGATTTTTCTCTAGCACAAGACCTATTTAATAAAACAATAGAGCTTGGAAAAAAATTAGAGATAACAGAGCTTTTTGTTAGCTCTAGTATGACGCTAGCAGGAATTTACTTAAAAAATGATGATAACGAACAAGCCTTAAAAGTAGCTCAAGATGTGTTAGCTAATGCTAAAAGTTATAATGTTGACTATACAGTTTCTTTGCTACAAATGGCAGGTGTAGCGGCTTTTAATAATAAATTTGATGAATTATCTAAAACCTATTTAAATCAAGCCATTACGCTATCTGAAGAACATAAAAAGCCCCATTTACTAGTAATGTCATATACATTTATGGGGTTAACTCTGTCTGAATCTAATCAATTTTCACAAGCAGAAGATTTTTACTTAAAAGCAAAACTAGCTGCTAACAATATTGAGCAAACAGATACAAGACTAGCAATTTTATCAATAACCTTGGGCTATGAAGCAAAAACCAAACTAAACCAAGGAGATTTACAAACAGCAACTAAGCTTTATCAAGAAACTTTGACTATTATTAAGGATTTAAAAATCAACAATGATTTAGAAATATCCCAATTAGAACGGGGGCTAGCAATAGCACTAGAAAAATCTGGTAAAGAGGCACAAGCACAAGAACATTTTGCTATTGCTAAAACCCATCAAAGTATGGCTGAAAGCAAAAAAGAAAATGCTAATTTTTTACTTTCTTTCTTGCCCAGCAAATACAATCCTAATAACCAATAAGACTAGTTTATTGATGATTTACCAAAAATCGCTGCACCACAAATATAAGGTCTAGGCCCAAAAGCAACTTTTTTACTAGCTACTGGCATAAATTGAGTAGTAGGTGTTTTAACTACATCATAATAAAAAGCAAAATGATCCATATTCATCATATCTTTAGGTGGTAAATTAGTAATATTTACCCTGTAACTAACCCCAGTAACATAAGCCAAACTAATGGCTTTATCTAAACCATTAATAACTAGATTCTTACCAATACCTAGTTGCACTCTTGCCGCAGGTTCACCAATACGACGATTAAATGAATGTAGCTTGCTGCCTGCAACAAACTTGTATTTATCATCTGTTAACTGATTAGTAAAAAATTCCCCTACTTGAAAATGAATCTTGCAAAATAGCTTATCTTCTCTTAAATAAAGCTGCTTTTGAAACAAATCATTTTCAATATCTAAACACCAACGAAAGTCTTGTACGTCTTTGTTCATATCTGGGGAATAATATCTAATAGGTTGCAATTGGTTGTTAGGCACATTGATAGTTAAAGCTTTTCCTTTTAGTTCATTAGCCCTAATATTATAAAGAGTAGTTTCTTTACCTTGTTTAACTTGTTTAATCTCAATATTAGGTGTGTGATGATGAACATCCAAAATCCCATCACTAACACGTTTACTATCACCAAAAGCAATTGCTTGTAGTCCATCAAAATGAAAGCTTACTTCACATTGATTATCAGCACTAGTTCTACCATTATCTACACTACTGCTTAATACGTAACCACAAATTGCAAAAAATACCATTAAGAAATAAATCTTTTTCATAAATTCTCCTTTATTTTTCGTTAACCAGATTGATTTAAGTTGGTTGATTAATTAACTATTAGTTAGTGACACGACTAGCAATATTAGTAGTGGTGAAATTATTTACTACTACTATAAATAGTATATTACATTTATTGATCTACTTTTCAAGATAATACTTATTACTTTTTTGATTACAATAAATTAACAAGATCTTTTACTAGCGATCAATCATAAGTCTAGTAACATATTGTAATTAGTTATAGTTATATAGTATAACGTGACAAAAATTCATTATTTATTAATATCTTTCTGAATAATATTAATATAATTTTACATCGTAAATAATTAACTATTTTTTATATTATTGATAAAGCAAATATCAGAAAAATAATGTGTTAGGAATTTTTGTTATATTTTAAGGGTGTTTATTGAAATTTTAATAAATGACTAGCAAATAGGTTTGACTGCTGTTTAGTGTTGTCCTACAATCGCAACACTAACAACAAATAAAAGTTAAAAATAATAGGGTTAGTTACTATTTAACTAAGTAAGTATTATAAGGAAACTACCCTACTATAATAGTATTAGTATGACGTAATATAAAAAGTGTTAGTATTTTGATCCTAAGCCCTGTAGAAGCAACAAAGTTTTTTCTCAAGATTAAAAGACTATGCACATCCCTGTTGGGGCTTTAGACTTAAAAATATTAAGTTACTTTGTTTACGCTGTATTTAGTCAGTATTAGAGAAAGTAATCAATGCTACCTTTTTTACCTAAAAAAATGGCTGAAGAACAAGATAATGAAGATGAGTTAATCAAGGAATTAATTCCTTGGTATTTAGCTTCAGAAAAAGAAAATTTAGTTTTATTAGAAAAAGCTTTAGCTGAAAGAAATTTCCCTGTTTTAATTGAAATTGGCGATAAACTTTATGGACATGGAAAAAGCTTTGGGTTTGCTCATATCAGTATTTTAGGCAAACGTATTGAAATTGCTGCAATTCAACAAGACTTCACTATGCTTAGAGATTTAGTTTCTGCTTTTAAAGAATACCTACAAGAATGTTGCAAGCGATACAACGTAGATTAAAACAATTAATCTAAATTACCTTTAATCTAAAACACTAAAAACATCTAAAGCATAAGCAACACGTCCAAAAGGTGCGCTAACTTGTACACCTTGAACAGATGACTTTACCTCTTGAAGCATTTCCCGTGCAATAGCTAAACCTTCTTGTCTTGCTGCTTCTGGCCCTTCAGCTTTACGCATTCTTTCTAGTATATTTGTTGGTACACTTATACCAGGAACTTCATTACTTAAAAATTCTGCATTACGATAAGAGACCAACGGCCAAATACCAACAATTATTGGAATATGGCAATGTTCAATTCTTTTAAGAAAATTAAAAAATTGAGCTAAATCAAAAATTGGTTGTGTAACAGCAAACTGCGCTCCTGCATCAACTTTCCATTCAAAACGGCGAATTTCCGTATCTAAATCTATTGCACAAGGATTAACTCCAACACCTATAAAAAAGGAAGTTGGTTTACCAATAGGATTACTACCTAGGTCTAAACCATGATTAAGGCTGCTTACCATATTAGTTAACCCTATTGAGTCAACATCAAAAACAGCAGTTGCTTCTGGGTATGGCCCCATTTTTGGAGGATCACCAGTAATAATAAGTAGATTATTTATCCCCAATGCAGCAGCACCTAAAAGATCCGACATCATCCCTAAAAGATTACGATCTCGGCAGCAATAATGAACTACTGGTTCAATACCCTGTACTTGTTGCTGAATTAATATTGCTGTAGCTAAAGCACCCATTCGACTTTGTGCGCGTGGGCCATCAGGAATATTAACAGCATCTACTTTAGCATTTCTTAGCTCTACAACGCTTTCCAACATTTTTACAGGATCACAACCTTTTGCTGGAACAATTTCAACTGAAGTAACAAATTTTCCATTAGCAATTTTACGGGCAAAATTAGAGCGTTTTTCCGTAGGGACTATTTCTATCTGTGTTTTATTTTCTTGCTCTTTATTTAGAGGAAAAGCTACCACTGCACGTTGTGGTGTAGCAGCTTTTACAGCATTAGCAATTAGCTTAATATGCTCCGGTGTAGTACCACAGCAACCGCCTATAAATTTTACTCCTACCTGAATAAATCGACGTGCATATTTAGCCATATATTCAGGCGAACACATATACATTTTACGTCCGTCTACCTCGCGTGGAAGCCCTGCATTAGGCTGAACAGACAGTTTACGATCAGTTACTGTAGTCATTATTTGAATAGCATCTAAACTATCCTGAGGCCCAACGCTACAATTTATCCCAATTACATCTACACCCCAGCTATCTAATTGACTAGTAAATGTTTCTGGGGCAGTACCAAAAGCAGTTTTGCCATAAGGTTGGATTGTCATTTGGGCAATAATTGGCAAATCACACAATTCTTTAATAGCTTTAATAGCTTGATTAATTTCGCTTAAGTCGCTAAAGGTTTCTAAAATAAAACAGTCTATCGCTCCTTCAACAGAGAGCAAAGCCTTAACTTGTTGTTTAAAAAGCTCTTTAGCCTCATCTCTTGAAGTTGGCCCATAAGGTTCAATACGAATACCTAAGGGCCCAATAGCTGCTGCAACACAAATTTTGTCTCCTGCTGCTTCTCGTGCAATTTGAGCAGCCTTTTGATTAATTTCAACTAATTTATCATCTAAGCCATGTTTATTTAGCTTTATTTGATTGGCACCAAAAGAGTTAGTTTGAATAATTTCTGCCCCAGCTTTTATATATTCTTTATGAACATCCAAGACCATTTTTGGGTTAGAAAGATTTAGTTCATCAAAACAACGGTTAATGTAAACACCTTTTGCATAAAGCATTGTTCCCATTGCACCATCAAAAACATGTACACGATCATCTTCAAGTAACTGTCTAAATCGAGACATTTAACACTCCAAAACCTAGCACTAAAATTAAACTTTGATTTTACGCCTAAACTAAAATTTTAAGGAAGCCGCAATGTCAGAAATAGTTGATAATCTATAAATTTCTTCCATTGACAAAACATAAAATGCAACATAAAGTTTGGTTTTAAGCTAACAATTTTATAGGTGATGAGGCTCGCCTGGAAAATAAGCTTATTTTCCGAACCGCTTCGGCTAATAGCTTCTACATTAACCCCCTAGAGGTGATGTAGAACTATTCTTCGCTTCTAGGTTATAAAACTAGATACGAGGAAACCCCTAAGATGAATCCTGCTAACACTACAAAATCAAATCAAGATACTGAGGAATGTACAAATATTGAAAAGGCTGATCTATTTTCTAAAATACAGAGAGTTTGTACACCACACTTAGTAAGTTTTTCTAAAACTATACAATCTTTTGTAGGCTGGGATATTTGGGAGCATATTGTATTAGCTGCTAGTACAGTTAAATGGGCTTTACTAGCTTCTGTTGTAGGTATTTTAGCTGGCAGTGCCTCAGCCCTTTTTCTTACTTTGCTTTCCTCTGCTACAGAGTTTCGTATTGCACACCCTTGGATGCTTTGGCTATTACCGCTTTGCGGTCTTTTAATTGGTTATGTTTATTATCAATGGGGCAAAGCGGTTGAAAAAGGTAATAACTTAATACTTGATAACATCCACCAACCTAAAAAAGTTGTTCCGCTGCTAATGGCACCTATGATTTTGTTTTCTACAGTATTAACACACCTTTTTGGTGGTTCTGCTGGACGTGAAGGAACAGCCGTTCAAATGGGTGGATCATTAGCTAGTTGGCTAGCACAACGTTTGTCTTTAAGCGTAGAAGATACACGACTTATTTTAATGGCTGGAATGAGTGCTGGTTTTGGTGCCGTGTTTGGCACTCCTTTAGCAGGTGCAATATTTGGTATGGAAGTCCAATCTGTTGGACGTATTCGCTATGAAGGAATTATACCCTGTTTAATAGCTTCAATTGTTGGGGATGTAATTTGTAGTCTCTGGGGTGTAGCACATACTCATTATAAACATGCTGAAGCAGTTACACTTAATGGACTACTTTTTGCAAAACTAGCAATTGCGGGTATAGCTTTTGGTTTAGTAGCACTACTTTTTTCAGAATTAACTCATGCTATTTCAGATAGCTTTAAACGCTGGATTTCTTGGCCTCCTCTTCGTCCTGTAATAGGCGGTATCATAATTATTGCTCTAACCTATCTAGTAGGCTCTCAAGATTATTTAGGTCTTTCCTTACCAATGCTTACCACTTCAACCGAAGGCGGTTATATAAGTAAATATGCTTTTATACTTAAACTAGTTTTTACAGCAATTACACTAGGAGCAGGATTTAAGGGCGGTGAAGTCACACCACTGTTTGTTATTGGTGCAACACTTGGACATACACTTGGACTAATAATGGGAGAACCCCAGAATTGTTTGCTGCTATAGGGTTTGTTGCTGTGTTTGGGGCTGCGGCTAATACTCCTATAGCTTGTTTATTGATGGGAATAGAGCTATTTGGCGGAGCAATTGCGCTTCCTTATGGCATTGCCTGTATATTAGCTTATGTATTTAGTGGACATAGAGGCATTTATTTAGCTCAACCTATTGAAAGCCCTAAGTCAAAAAGCTTACAAGTTAGTAACGGAGAAACTTTACGACAAGTGCGAGAACGGATTTAATTTTGGATTTATATTTTTATAAAGTAATTAAGCTTAGATAGTTAATAAAGTAATTAATTATCTAAGCTTATTTTATAAATTAATTTTGTTGATTAAATAGCTTAAGCTATTGATTATTAGCTTGTTGTGCTAATTTTTGAATATAAGCTTTAATTCTTACCATAGCAGCTTTACCTGCTTCAGTATTATTTGCTACCCATTCAGCATTTTGTAAAGCTGCGGGGTTAAAATCTTTACGGATTTGTTCTAAATAAGGCTCTATTTTGGCAAAAACAAATAAACCTTCAACACTATTTTCAACAAAAAATTCTGGATGAACAACCCCATGTTTGACCATGCTATAAACCATTTCCCAATAAGTAGCAACTTGTCGGAAAGCTGCATTCATTGGATGATCAGGTTGCATCACAGCTACGATATCTTCATATTTTTGTGGGAAAACTTTGCTACTGCATTTCTTGAATCTCGCATTACTGCTTCACGACGTAAGTCATAACATTTAAGCATTAAATCTGCATCATGATGATTTGCATCTGGACTGGACATATTTACTCCTATTAAATAATTAAATTGTTAAACTAAAAATTCTTCTACTACATTTGCATTACTAGACTTATTGTAATGAGAATCAACATAGTCATTTACAATAGTCATAAAATTGCTAGCAATATCACTACCTTGTAGTGTAGTAAATAATTTGCCATCAACAAAGACTGGTGCGCGGGGTTCTTCACCTGTTCCAGGTAAAGAAATCCCTATGTCAGCATGTTTGGACTCGCCCGGGCCATTAACAACACAGCCCATTACAGCAACTCTTAAGGTTTCTACACCTGGATAAGTTGCCTTCCATTCTTTCATTTGGCGGTTAAGATAATCTTGGATTTGTTCAGCTAATTCTTGAAATAATGTGCTAGTAGTTCGTCCACAACCTGGACAAGCAGTAACAGCAGGTAGGAAGTTACGAATACCTAAAGATTGCAAGATTTGTTGTGCTACTAGAACTTCTTCGCTTCGTTCCCCACCCGGACGAGGAGTTAAACTAACTCGGATAGTATCTCCAATACCTTCTTGTAGTAAAATTGCTAAAGCTGCTGAACTAGCAACAATTCCTTTACTACCCATTCCAGCTTCAGTTAAACCTAAATGTAAAGGATAGTCGCCACGCGCTGATAAATTACGGTAGACTTTTAACAGGGATTGAACATTTGAAACTTTCGCGCTTAAGATAATTTTATTATGTGCTAGTCCGTAGCTTTCTGCTAATTCTGCTGAAGTGATAGCACTTTCAACCATTGCATCCATTAGCACATCATCGGCTGATTTAGGTTCTGCTAACTTGCCGTTATCATCCATCATTTTTGCTAGTAAAGCTTGATCAAGCGATCCCCAGTTTACACCTATTCGGACAGGTTTATCATTTTCAATTGCAACTTCAATCATTTGGCGGAAATTGTCATCATGCCTTTTTCCAAATCCTACATTGCCAGGATTAATTCTATATTTAGCTAAGAGTTTGGCGCACTCAGGATATTTTTTTAGAAGTAAATGCCCATTAAAATGAAAATCTCCAATTATTGGGACAGAAACATTCATTTTGTCTAGTTTTTCAAAATCGCTGGAACAGTTGCGGCTGCTTCTCTAGTGTTAACTGTGATGCGAACAAGTTCAGAACCAGCTTGGGCTAATTCTGCTACTTGTTTTGCAGTAGATTCAGCATCTTCTGTATCAGTATTTGTCATTGATTGAACGACTATTGGATATTGGCCGCCGACTTTACGACCACCAACATCAACTACGGCAGTTTTTTTTCTGGAAATCATTAATTGCTCTCAAAATAAAATTTTTAGAATAGTAGAATAAGAAAATTAACGAAGCTATCCGCCATTCGTCAAGAAAGGAACGCTTAGAAAAGCCGTTAACAAGATTTGCTATCTTGAAGGCTAAATAAGTCTAAAATCTTAAGTTATGCAAGCAATAATACCTGTAATACAAGCTTTTCATCGTGTAAGACAAATTTATTGGAAAATCTTTGAGCCTACAATCCTTGGGGTAAGAGCCTTAATTACTAACCAAGAAAAAGTGTTATTAGTTCGTCATACCTACACACAAGGTTGGTATTTACCTGGTGGAAAAGTTGATCGCGGAGAAACGATTTACAGTGCCGTTTGTCGAGAAGTTATAGAAGAATGTGGATTAAAAGTAAAAAAAGCTCAACTAAGTGCTGTTTATTCAAATATTAATCAAAATCGTAATGACCATATTGCTCTTTTTTGTATAAATGATTTTGAAGTCTTGGAAAATTCACCGCTAGAAAGTAAACAATCTAACTTAGAAATTGCTGAAGTAAGCTTTTTTCCTATAAATAACTTACCTACTAGCACGACTCCCGGAACGCTCCGGCGACTAGAAGAGTTTAAGCGTCAGTCTTTTGATAGCGAATATTGGTAAGTTATTTTTCTTCCTTTTTTTCTTCTGTTGGTTGTTCGTTAGCATGAATTTTTGGGAAAGGCTTGTTAGAAAGCTCTGCTATATCTTGAAGTATCCCGCTAACAATTGCTTCTACAACTTTTTCACCTTTTTCTTTAGTAGCTAATGTTGGATCTCCCCAAATTCCTGTAGCTGAATAAGTCCCTTGTGGGTTGTTAGGATTTCGTGTAAGCGGGCCTTTATCAGGATGATAATCTTTTACAGCCTTGCTCATGTCTACAGATTCAGGAGCAATATAAAGCATAATGGATGTCTCAATTTCGTCGGCATGTGTTCCACCTGGCTGTTTTTTTATCTGTTTTTCTACTGCCTCAGCAATTTTAATAATGTCTGTATACTCAAATAAAATTCCTTCCGCTGTAAGCAAATCAGATGCTAATTTTAATGGCTTACGTGTAGAAACTCCAGTATTAATAACATAAAAACGTCTAACACCATGAGCAGAAAAATTATGACAAATATCTACAATTAAATCTCTAGCGGTTTCTAACCTAAGCGAAGTTGATCCAGGATATTCTAAAAAAGCAGGATAAAAATTATAATTTACTGTTGGTGCAATAATTACATTTGCCTCAGCTAAAACACGGTTCTTTAAGTATTCAGCAATTATTAAATCATTTTTTAGTTTTAAGTGTGGCCCATGCTCTTTTGATGCTGCACCTACTGGAATAACAACTATTGACTTTTCATTAAGCAATTTTTCAGCTTCTACCCAAGTTAAATCTTCTAGCAAAATGCCTTTAGGCTTAGATTTTACAGGGTCTTTGCTTTGAGCCATTAAAATTGTTGGTAGCATTAAAATTAGTAATAAAATTGCTAGTTTCATAATTTATTTATTTGTAAGACTGGTAATTAGCTCTTTATATTGAGGATAGAGTTTTATCAAATCATCTCGTTTTCCGCTAGTATAATCCTGATAATCAAAGGCAGGTGACATAGTAGTTCCAAGTAAAGCATAACTACCGCCTGAAACTAACCTTAAACCTTGCCAAGACAGGGCAGGAACTAAAACTTGAGGGTAAATTCCTGCGGCCAAGTCATTACCAATAGTGATTATTTTCCCGTTGCCATCAGGATGTAATTGCAACATTTCTACCTTGTCTCCCAAATAAAAATGGAAAATCTCATCACTTAATAGTTTGTGCATTTCGGAAAAAGTATCTGGGGTAAGAAAATAATAAATGGCACTCGCAATTGACCGAGTGCCATTATATTCAGGAGACAAAAGATTTTGAGAAAAATTAATGTTTGAAAAATAGGTACGACGAAAAAAACCACCTTCTCCAACTAGAGGTTCTAAGTTTAGTAGCTCAATTATTTCTTCAGCCTTTAGCATTGCATTTATAACTTAAAAACTTGTCTAATCTGCTGGTTTTTCTGGTAATGGTTGAGTAGCAAAAAAGTCTTGATAAAACCGTTGGACATAGCCATTTATTAATTCTTCCACTCGCTCATGACGAGGTGATCTTACTACTAAGCCGACGTGATGACGTTTTTTCATACGCCAATAAATTTCTTCTTCTTGATAAGCATCCATACTAGGGTATTCTTGACGAGCAAGAGAAACAATTAGCCCAGCATAATCATCTCTTAATTTGGGCAATTCATAAGGCTTTTCTCCTCGTAAAATCTCAATTTTAGCCCATTCAGCCCAAAGATTAATCCCGCTAGCAGCTTCATTTAATTCAACAATATTTGCTCCACCAACTCGCGCAGAAGTTTCTAGGAAATAAAACTTACCATCTTCTCTACCTTTAATAAATTCTGTATGGGATACACCACGAACAAGCCCCATAGCCTTTAATACTTGGGCGTTCATAGATTGCATAGCTACTTCATCCTCTGAGCCACGAACCATAGTGCGAGAAGTAAAAATTCCTCCTTGATGTGCAACATCCATTGGGGGATAACCATATTGATTAGCCATAGCAAAAACGATTTGTCGTTCAGAAACTATTGAATCTACGTGAAAAATATCTCCTGGAACATATCTTTCCATTACATAAAAAGATTGTTGATCGCCTAATTTATCAATAACAGGCCAAAGTTCTGACTCGTTATTGATTTTTTTAATTCCTGTTGCAGAAGCTTCAAAACGGGGCTTAATTAACCAAGGTGCAGGAACTCGCTGCATAAAATCTCTTAAGTCATCATAATTAAGCACATGACAAAAATCAGGAACATTGATTCCTGAATCTTTAGCCTGAACCCGCATAGCAAGTTTATCTCTAAAATAGCGTGCAGTAGTATCGCCCATACCCGGAACTCGTAGATGTTCACGAAGTGCAGCGGCAGTTTCAACATCAAAATCATCAAGTGCTACAATTCGATCAATTTTTTGGCTACGTGCTAGATAGCTAATTCCATAAATAACATCGCTACGATTCCATTTTTTATCCTGATCAGGAATTAGGAAAACGTCATCTAAACTTTCCCTAGGCCAATCAGCATTAGCAATACTTTGAGAAGTAACTA
Organism: Blastocatellia bacterium; assembly: GCA_016713405.1. NCBI lineage: Bacteria > Pseudomonadati > Acidobacteriota > Blastocatellia > Blastocatellia bacterium. The sequence goes on along the minus strand of JADJPF010000001.1, from coordinate 301,228 downwards.
AAAAGACACGACAACCTTGCCTTTTGCATTCTCGCATAAACTCTGCGCCCTTTTCATAACTAGCTAGACAAAGAATTGTTAGCGGACGTGTTGCGCTCATAAATAATGAAAGCTCCTTAAATTTTTGGGTGAAAAACTATTGTAGCAAAAGTAGTAAAATAGCTTGAAGTTATATCATAATTTCTAAAAAATTGGCTAAAAATTTAATTAAAGCAAAAATACTAGCTAGAGAATTTTATTGATATCTAAAACTTTGTAGCTAGTATTTTTTATTAATATTTAATTGTTCTATAAACTTTTTCAGCAAATAATCTATCTAAGAGTACCTTGTTCTGTACCAATTGCATTTTCTCCATACATACCCCATTTACCACCTTTAAGGCCTGTGTCCGTAATTTCATATTGTACAACGCCACATATATCTTTTCCATTTGCACCATAAGCAACAGAAATTAAGTCTTGTGTTTTAATGCCAATTCCCTCATATTTTGTACCAGTATTCCAAGAAAACTGATAAACCGGCCCTTGCTGAGTAATATCTAAAGAACCTTTATAAGGTGAGCCATTTAGATTTGTACCTGTTACTCTATAACTACCTGCTATTCCTGAGCCTGAAGAAAGGTTGGCAAGTTCCGTGCCTAATTTACTTTGTCCTGCTACAGTCCAAAGACCTTTTAGTTGATTGCCTTCTACAGCATAAACAACCAAACTACAACTAGAACCACCCCAAGTTGCTGTAAGAATGCGGTCTGTAGAAATACCAATTCCCTTATAAATTGTCCCTCCAACATTCCATGTTAGTGTTACACCTTCTATATCAGCCGAAGGAGAAACAAGCTTTCTTGAAACAACTTGTAAAGTGCCTGAGTAGCGTTGTTTGTCAAATCCTGTTCCAGTAATGTTTAATGTTTTATTCAGACCTTGAGTAGCAGAATTAGCTGTAGGAGCAAGTTGGAAAGTAAAAATTATTGCTATTAAAGCAAAACAAACTAAATAAAGACGTTTTTTCATTAATGCCTCCCAGAAAACCTAAAATAGTTAAAGTTACACCACATAAAGTTTATGAAGTTGCTGGAAAATAATTTTATGCCTTAAATTTCTTACAAAATCACTTTGCTAAAAAATAGACTATCTATGAAGAAAAGCTTTGTCAACTGTTTTGTTATCAAATATTAATTAGAAATTTTAATAGTGTTTAATCAATAAAATACCTTAAGAGTTATTATTA